>NZ_JAMYLA010000006.1:0-167516 GCF_040317725.1 Mesorhizobium sp. M1396
TCACCACCATAAAACACATGGCTCTCAATCTCATACGACGAGCGCCTGGAAAGGATTCCTTGCGATTGAAACGAAAAGTGGCGGCCTGGGACGACGAATTCCTCGTAAGCGTCATCTCACGATAATTAACTCACCCGATTCCCCTGGGAGATCTCCGCCGGCTAGCTCTGGTGGTCATTTTTCGATATTCTCACGCAGCGCCACGCGTCCTTTTTGGGCGCGCAAAGGACGCTTTGCCCGCGCTGACGGGTCAAAGGTGAAGCCATGGACGGAAGGACGCTTCTCATACTCGGCCTTGGCATAGTCGCCCTGCTGATCCTGGGATTCTGTGCAATACCATCGTGATCGCGGAGCCGCTCCTGGCGTGCAATGTCTTCAATACACAATTACCGACCAGTCCCTCTCGGCTCGTCAAGTAATCCAAGAACAGCGGTCACGCCGTCAACCTCCGACTGGCATGAACGCCCGCATTGCGATGGTGTCGGCAAGCAGCATGGCAAAGATCGCGAAAAGATAGAAAATCGAGAAGGCGAACAGCGCCTTGGCAGTCTTCATCTCCGCGCCTGGAGCGATCAGGACCTTCCAGGCGTGCCAGATGAAACCCGCGCCCAATGCAGCCGAAACAAGTCCATAAAACACGCTCGCAAATCCGAACGCCCAGGGCAGCACGCCGATTGGCGCCAAGAGCAGCGAATAGGCCAGTATTTGTTTTCTGGTCGACGCCTGGCCGGCCACGTTCGGCATCATCGGGATGCCGGCAGTTGCGTAGTCGCCGACCTTGAACAGCGCGAGCGCCCAGAAATGCGGCGGCGTCCACAGAAAGATGATCAGGAACAGGATGACGCTTTCGATGCCGATCCCGCCAGTGGCGGCCGCCCAGCCAATGACAGGAGGAAGGGCACCCGCCGCGCCGCCGATGACGATATTCTGCGGCGTCGATCGCTTCAGCCACATCGTATAGATGACGACGTAGAAGAAGATGGTGAAGGCCAGCAGCAATGCGGCAAGCCAGCCCACCAGCACGCCGAGCGTGATGACCGAAAGCGCCGAAAGCACCAGGCCGAAGCCGAGAGCTTCACCCGGCGTGACGCGGCCCGACGGAACCGGCCGCTTTGATGTGCGCGACATCAGCGCGTCAATGTCCGCGTCGTACCACATGTTGAGGGCCCCGGCCGCTCCTGCTCCGATCGCGATCGCACCGATCGCAATCAAGGCAATGACCGGATTCATCACGCCAGGCGCCGCCATCAGGCCAACGAAAGCCGTAAATACGGCAAGCGCCATGACCCGCGGCTTCAAAAGCGCGAAGAAATCACCCGCCGTCGCTTCCGAGAGGCGGATGCCGGTCTCCTTGAGGCGGCTTTCCCTAGTCGACATTTCAGACCGATGGAAGCAGGCAACCTAATGCAAGTCGCTCAAAAGTGGCCCGGTTTTTAGACGCATTGCGGAGGAGCCAGGTCACTGGGAGAACGTTTTCAGATAGGCAATGACGTTGGCCACGTCCGCATCGTTCTTGAGGCCGGGAAACGCCATCTTGGTCCCTTTGACCATGGCCTTGGGGTCGTGAAGATAGGTCGTCAGTGTTGGCTCGTCCCATTTGACGCCGGATTTGCCGGCCGCAATCATGGCATCGGAATATTTGAAATCCGGATGCGTACCGGCGGTCCGGCCGATGACGCCGTGCAGCGATGGACCGATCTTGTTCTTATCCTCGTCCGCGATGTGGCAGACCTTGCATTTGGTGAAGACCTTCTCGCCAGCCGCAGCGTCCTGAGCCTGCGATGGATTGGCGACGAAGGTTGCAACAGACATGACGGCGAAAAACGCGACCAAGCGCATGACTTTTTCCTCCCTTATCGTCAAATGTGCCTGAGATGATCCGCGCATGCCGGTGCCGACAGAAATGCGCCTTTCACGGCAGGACGGATTGTCCGCTTCTCCCATATGGATTGCGACACCTATCTACCACAGAATCTGGCCGGCCGGTAGAAGAGGCCTCGGGCTGATCCAGCGCATCGTCAATGATGTCGCGACGCCGGGCGGCCGCGTTTTCGCCGGAGCAGGCATATGGCCTTGCCTCGGCTTCGGCGATCTCGTTAGGATTTCTTGTCTCCGTTTGGATTGGGTACCGGTGCCTCTCGCACGTCTCGCGGTGGCGGATCGACATGTTCAAGTTCTGACGGTGCTTCTTTGTCGCGACGATAGACAGGTACCTTCTTCGGTTCGTGCCTCGGTGGCGGTTCCTTGATCGTGTTGGACATGATCCAGTTAATCGGATCGCCGGTCTCTTGTTCCGTTAGGGAGCCAAAAAACTGGAAGCCAGAGGAACCGGGGGCGTTGAAGAGCGTTCTGTCGCATGCTGAAGAAAATCGCCCTCGCCGCCGTGCTGGTCCAGGTTGCCATCTTTTCGGCTCTCACAACCCAAACGGTCCTTTTCGCGTCCACGGCCAACCAAGCTGCCGACGCGCGGCCGGGCGACCCTGTTTCGGTCACCGGGGGAGAATGCGCCAAGGCGACGTGGCCAAATATTCCCGATCCCAATATTCCCGATCCCAATATTCCCGATCATTGCCTTGAGCGGATTGAGGCGAGGAAACTCATCACGACGACCTCAATGATCGCCGGGCAACAATAGCCGGCCGTTGCAGGGTGGATCGATCTTGCAAAGCCCGCGGGACGCGAGCCGCCAGTTCTTCGCCCGAGGCCACGCCTTGCGTACGGCCGACCACCGCGCGATGCTGTCGCCGAGGCTGGAGCGAGTCATGCGAAAAATTCCGGTGCCGATGCTGCTGCTCTCAGCGGCCTTTTCCGTAAACCCGGCTTGGGCGCTGGACAGCAGCGGTACGCCCGTCGTCGTGACGCCCCTGGCGTCACCCACGACGACCGCGTCCGGCCAGCCGATCACGCTGCCGCGGAAAAACGTGCAGGTGTTGGTGTCGACCTATGACATCGCGCCGGGCGCGAACTTGCCAGTCCACCGACACCCCTTCCCGCGCTACGCCTATGTCCAGGCCGGCACGCTGAAGGTGACCAATGTCGAGACCGGCAACAGCAACACATACAAGACGGGCGATTTCATCATCGAAATGATCGGCCAGTGGCATCAGGCCACCAATATCGGTGATATCGAGGTCAAGCTGCTGGTGATCGATCAGGTCGAGGAAGGCGCCAAGAATACGGAATTGCGCCGGTAGCGGCCAGGTCCGCGCCCAGCGGCCGGGAGGCGGGGAGCCATGCGCCGCGCATTGCCGCACCGTCGTGCGCCCCTCCCCGGCGCTTAACCCCAGGCGCCGACC
The DNA here is from genome assembly GCF_040317725.1 of Mesorhizobium sp. M1396. Classification (NCBI taxonomy): domain Bacteria; kingdom Pseudomonadati; phylum Pseudomonadota; class Alphaproteobacteria; order Hyphomicrobiales; family Phyllobacteriaceae; genus Mesorhizobium; species Mesorhizobium sp. M1396. Next base: position 3,297 of record NZ_JAMYLA010000006.1, read on the forward strand.
ATCTGCCGGGTCGTGGCGTTGAGCCGGTTGAAGGCGTTGATGAGCGCGATCTGGATGACCAGCGCGGCAAGCGCCTTTTCATCATAGTGCCGGGCGGCCTCGTCCCAGACATCGTCCGGCACCGCGTCCGGCCGGTCGGCGAGCCGTGTGCCGGCCTCGGTCAGCGCCAGGGCAGCGCGTTCGGCGTCGGTGAAGTAAGGCGTCTCCCGCCATGCCGCGAGGGCAAAGATGCGCTCATCCTTTTCGCCGGCCTTCTTCAATTCACGCGCGTGCATGTCGACGCAGACGGCGCAATTATTGATCTGGCTGGCGCGCAGATGGATGAGCTTGCGCGTCACGTAGGGCAATTCGGCCACCTCCGTCGACTTGTCCAGCGCCAGCAGCGCCTGCACGGAGCCGGGAATGAGCATCACCGGGTTCTTGATCCTTGCTTGCATGGTCTTTCTCCTTTGAAGTGTTTTCGTCAGGGCGTCTTCTGCCGCCCCGGATGCCATGCGTCCGGGTTTGCGAGTTTGAAACGATTGTCGGCCGCGCCGCGCTGCTCACGCCAATCAATAACCATTCGGCTATGGATTAACCAATAACTCAATGGTTATGAGACTGTCAAGCGGGGAAATGCCGCCTGGCCCAAATGGCGGCGCGCTGTTCGCGCTTTCGCACCAACCGGCCCGATGCTAGGGCTGACAGCGACATCATGGATAGGATCGCCCCTTGACCAGAGAAAATCGCCTGCCGCTGATCGAAATCTGTGTTGAAGGCATTGACGGCCTGCTGGCAGCGCAGGCTGCCGGCGCCGACCGGGTCGAACTGTGCGCCAGCCTCATTGAAGGCGGCATCACGCCGAGCCTTGGCACGGTGCGCGCCGCCCTCGACCAGGCAAGCGTGCCGTTTCACGTCATGGTGCGGCCGCGCGGCGGCGATTTTCTCTACAGCGACACCGAATACGCCTCGATGCTGGCCGATGTCTCGGCACTGCGCGAACTCGGCGTGCCCGGCGTGGTGTTAGGCTGCCTGAACGCCGACGGCACCATTGACGAGGCGCGCATGAGCGAACTGACGCAGGCCGCCGGCTCCTTGAACGTCACCTGCCACCGCGCCTTCGATATGACGCCCGATCCGGCAGAAGCGCTGGAAGCGCTGATCCGCAGCAAGGTCGGCCGCGTGCTGACCAGCGGCCAGCGCGACACGGCAGTCGAAGGCGCTTCACTCCTGGCGGATCTGGTGCAGCAGGCAGGCGATCGCATCGTCATCCTCGGCTGCGGCGGGCTCGATCTCGGTAACATCGCCGACGTGCGCGGCAAAACCGGCCTGTCCGAAATGCATTTCGCCGCCCTCAAGGATGTGCCGAGCGCCATGGCCTATCGCAATCCCCATGTCGGCATGGGCGGCTCCGATCTTGACCGCGAATACCGCAACACGCTGACCGATATACCGCTGGCGGCGGCGACCATCGCGGCAGCCAAGGCATGAGCGCGACCCCCGCCCCGATCAGCCGCGTCTCGGCCGAAGACGAAGCGGCGATCCTGGCGCTCAACAACGAGCACGCCGCCGAATTGTCGTGGCTGGAGCCAGAACGGCTATCCTTCCTGCTCGGCGAAGCATTTTACGCGCGCCGCATTGGGGACCTCGAAGCCTTCATCATGACCTTCGACCAGGCCGCTCGTTACGACAGCCCGAATTTCTTGTGGTTTCGCGAGCGCTACGAGCGCTTCGTCTATGTCGACCGTGTGGTCGTGGCGGCGAAGGCGCGCGGCCGCGGCCATGCCCGCCGGCTCTATCAGGACCTGTTCGGCCATGTTGAGCGCGCCGGCCACGCGCTGGTCACCTGCGAGGTCAACACCGACCCGCCCAATCCCGCCTCGGATGCCTTCCACGCCGCGCTCGGCTTCGTCGAGGCCGGCGACGCCGTCATCCACGGCGGCAAGAAAGCGGTGCGCTATTACGTCAGATCGTTGCACGCATAGAGGGCGAGCGCGCCACAAGACGGCCTGAACGGCCCTATTGCCTCACCAGTTGCGGTTGAGCCATTCGCGCGCCGGGCGCTCGATGACGTAGTAGCTGCAGAGCGCGCAGGCGAAGACGCCGGCCAGCATCGGAATCGGCGCATTGCCTTGTTCATGGACGAATCTGTAGAACGGCTGCTGCCACAGATAGAGCGAGTACGACCACAGCCCCAGCGTTGCCATCGGCCAGGACGACAGCAATCCGGAAAAATATCGGGGGCTGAAATCGAGCACATTGACAGCCAGGGCCAGCAGCGGCACCGCGAAGAGATAATGGATCGGCGTCGGCACCGGATCGAGGAACAGCAGAACGGCGCAGATCGATGCCGCCAGCGCCACATGCTTGCCCCTCAAGACCGCCGGCAGCCTGCCATCGGCCTTGAGCAGGCAGATCGAAGCCGACAGCAGGATCGATGCGATGTGCACATCGGTGCGCCAGTACGTGGTTTCGTAATCCATCCCGAAGACCCAGTACGAAACCGCGCCGTTGGCCATGGCAAGCAAGGCCAGCGCCAGGAGCAGTACGACGACGCGAGAGCGACGCGAGACGATGACGCTGATCAGCGCCAGCATGATATAGGCGTGCTCTTCGATGCAAAGCGACCAGATATGGTCGAGCGCGCCAGCCCGCGTAACCAGAGTGCCGGCATAATTGTACGTGAATGTCAGCGCCGTCAGCGCCGCCTTCCATTTGAAGGCAACGAAGGTGCTGGAGAGCGCAATCATCGCGACGATCACGAAAACCAGAAGCGCCGGATAGATGCGGGAGAACCGGCGTTTGAAGAATTTCTTCAGTGGATAGCGTTCGATGAACAGGATCTCGCCCATCAACCGGCCGCTGAGCACGAAGAAGAATTCGACGCCCAGCACCCCGAGATTGATTCCGGGGACGGGGAAAAAATGGCCGATCAGGACCAGGGCGATCGACAGGCCGCGCCAGCCGTCGAGATCGGCCAGTCTTGTTCTGGCCGGTCTGTCGGCGGCGGACCGGTACGGAACGACATACGTCGCGGAGGTGTCGGTCATACCGATCCTTTCGCATTGGCATGCGAAAGGGCACGGCAGTAGACCCCGAACCCGGCTCGCATTCCCGCCCAGTCCATATTGCAGCGCAAGATAAATTTGTGCAAGTGCGAGATTGCCGCCGGATCAGTTCCGGGCGAAGTATCGGCCGGAATTGCTTCAAGGATTGGCGCGCGCCGGTCTTCCACCCGGCAGATGCGGGTCGCCACACAAAAAAGGGACCGCATTGGCCCCTTTCGTTACGCCTGAGTGCTGGCGTCAGGCGTTGGCGGCAGCCACCGCGCGCTTGGCCATCACCGCGATCAGATGGGCGCGATAGTCGGCCGAGGCGTGAATGTCGGTCATCAGATTCTTCGCCGGCACCTTCACGCCATCGAGCGCCGAGGCCGCGAAATTCTTGGCGAGCGCGGCCTCGATCTCCTTCGAGCGGAAGACGCCGTCGTCGCCGGCGCCGGTGACGGCAACGCTGACGCCATCCTTGCCCTTGGCAACGAACACGCCAACGATGGCGTAGCGCGATGCCGGATTGCGGAATTTTTCATAGGCCGCCTTGGCCGGCGCGGTGAAGGTGACGGCGGTGATGATTTCGCCATCCTTCAACGACGTCTCGAACAGACCCTTGAAGAACTTGTCCGCCGCGATCTGGCGCTTGTTGGTGACGATGGTGGCACCCAACGCCAGCAGCGCCGCCGGATAATCGGCCGCCGGATCGTTGTTGGCGATCGAGCCGCCGATCGTTCCCTTGTGGCGCACCGCCGGATCGCCGATCAGCGAAGCCAGATGGGCAAGCGCCGGACAGGCTTTCTTCAGCTTCTCGTCACTGGCAACGGCGTGATGCGTGGTGGCAGCGCCGATGGTCACTGTCTTGCCCGACACCTTGACACCCTGCAGCTCCTTGATCCGCGACAGGTCGACTAGGTCTGAAGGCGCGGCGAGCCGCGTCTTCATCGCCGGGATCAGCGTCATACCGCCCGAAAGCAGCCTGGCGTCGCCCGTCTTGATCAGCTTGGCGGCATCGGTGACCGAGGCGGCACGGTGATAGTTGACTGAGTACATTTGTCTTTCTCCCTTGGGTGAAAGAGCGAATAGGGAGTAGCGAATAGCGAATAGGATCTGTTCCGTCGCACCGCCGTCTCTGCCCTATTCGCTACTCCCTATTCGCTATTCGCTTTTCAATGTTTCGTCGCGCGGATCGCTGCCCACACGGTGGACGGCGTTGCCGGCATGGCGAGTTCGTTGCTGCCGATGGCGTCGGTGATGGCATTGATCACCGCCGGCGGCGAGCCGATGGCGCCGGCCTCGCCGCAGCCTTTGATGCCGAGCGGATTGCCCGGGCACGGCGTGTTCGAGGTCGAGACCTTGAATGACGGCAGGTCGCCGGCGCGCGGCATGGTGTAGTCCATGTAACTCGCGGTCAGCAGCTGGCCGCTGTTGTCATAGTGGGCGCCTTCCAGCAGCGCCTGGCCGATGCCTTGCGCCAGTCCGCCATGCACCTGGCCCTCGACGATCATCGGATTGATGATATTGCCGAAATCGTCGGCGGCGACGAACTGGACGATCTCGGTCATGCCGGTCTCCGGGTCGACCTCGACCTCGCAGATGTAGCAGCCGGCCGGGAAGGTGAAATTCGACGGATCGTAAAAAGCCGTCTCCTTCAGCCCGGGCTCCATGCCGCCCGGCAGATTGTGGGCTGTGTAGGCGGCGAGCGCCATCTGGAACCACGGCACGTTCTTGTCGGTGCCGGCGACTTTCAGCGCGCCGTTCTCGATGACGATATCGCCCTCGTCGGCCTCGAGCAGATGCGCCGCGATCTTCTTGGCTTTGGCCTCGACCTTGTCGAGCGCCTTGACGATCGCCGACATGCCGACCGCGCCCGAGCGCGAGCCATAGGTGCCCATGCCCATCTGCACCTTGTCGGTGTCGCCATGCACGATCGAGACGGAATCGAGCGGCACGCCGAAGCGCTCGTTGACCAGTTGCGCGAAGGTCGTTTCGTGGCCCTGGCCGTGGCTGTGCGAGCCGGTCAGCACCTCGATCGTGCCGACGGCATTGACGCGCACCTCGGCACTTTCCCAAAGGCCGACACCGGCGCCCAGCGAACCGACCGCCGCCGACGGCGCAATGCCGCAGGCCTCGATGTAGCAACTCATGCCGATGCCGCGCAGCAGGCCTTTCTTGGCGGCGGCGGCCTTGCGCTTGGCAAAGCCGGCATAGTCCGACGCCTTCATCGCCGCGTCGAGCGAAGCCGCGTAGTCGCCGGCGTCATAGCACATGATGACCGGCGTCTGGTGCGGGAACGAGGTGACGAAGTTCTTGCGCCGCAACTCGGCCGGCGAGACGCCGAACTGACGGGCCGCAGTCTCCATCATGCGTTCCATGACGAAGGTCGCTTCCGGCCGCCCTGCCCCGCGATAGGCATCGACGGGCGCGGTGTTGGTGTAGATCGCCTTCACATTGGCGTGGATGGCCGGGATGTTGTACTGGCCCGACAGCAGCGTCGCGTAGAGATAGGTCGGCGTCGCCGACGAAAACAGCGACATGTAGGCGCCAAGATTGGCTTGGGTTTCGACCTTGAGGCCGAGGATCCTGTGGTCCCTGTCGAAAGCCATTTCGGCATGGGTGTGATGGTCGCGGCCATGCGCGTCGGTCAGAAAACTCTCGGTCCGGTCGGCCACCCATTTGACCGGCACGCCGGTCTTCTTCGAGGCCCACAGGCAGACGATCTCTTCGGGATAGATATAGATTTTCGAACCGAAACCGCCGCCGACATCGGGTGCAATCACGCGCAGCTTGTTTTCCGGCGCGACGTTGTAGAAGGCGCTCATCACCAGCCGCGCCACATGCGGGTTCTGCGAGGTCGTCCAGCAGGTGTAGTGGTCCTCGGCCTTGTCGTAATGGCCAAGGGCCGCGCGCGGCTCCATGGCGTTGGGCACCAGCCGGTTGTTGATGATGTCCATCTTCACCACATGGGCTGCCTTCTCGAAGGCGGCGGCCGTGTCGTCGGCATTGCCGATGTCCCAGTCGAAGATCAGATTGTTGTCGGCCTCGGGATGGATCTGCGGCGCGCCCTTGTCCATCGCCCTGGAGGCATCGACGACGGCCTTCAGCTCCTTGTAGGTGATCTCGACCGCTTCGGCGGCGTCACGCGCCTGCCCCTTGGTCTCGGCGACGACGATAACGACGGCATCGCCGACATAACGGACCCTATCGAAAGCCAGTGGCGACCACGCCCCCATCTTCATCGGCGAGCCATCCTTGGAATGGATCATCCAGCCGCAGATGAGGTTGCCGATGCCGTCGGCCTTGAGTTCCTTGCCGGTCAGCACGCCGATAACGCCGGGCATGCCTTGAGCCTTCTTGACGTCGATCTTCTTGATCTGCGCATGCGCGTGAGGGCTGCGCACGAAGGCGGCGTGCTTCATGCCGGGAACCACCATATCGTCGACATAACGGCCGGCGCCGGTGATGAATCGTTTGTCTTCCTTGCGCGCGACCCGAGCGCCTACACCTTCAATGCCCATCAGAAATTCCTCCCGGTGAATAGTGAATGGTGAATTGGTGAATGGTCGAAATGGAGGAGGAGCCCGCGGCCACTCTACTCACTATTCACCATCCACTATTCACCCCTTAGGCAGCCTGTTTCGCCTTGCCTTTCGACGCCTTGGACATCGTCTTCGATGCGGCGAGGATCGCCTTGACGATGTTGTGGTAGCCTGTGCAGCGGCAGATGTTGCCTTCGAGCTCGGCGCGCACCGTCGCCTCGTCGAGGCCTTCGGGGTGGCGGCTGATCATGTCGGTCGCCGTCATGATCATGCCCGGCGTGCAGAAACCGCACTGCAGCCCGTGATGTTCCTTGAAGGCGGCTTGCACCGGATGCAGGTCGGCGCCATTGGCCAGGCCTTCGATCGTCACCACGGTCGAGCCGGAGGCCTGCACGGCGAGCATCGTACAGGATTTGACCGCCTTGCCGTCGACATGGACGACGCAGGCGCCGCATTGCGAGGTATCGCAACCGACATGCGTGCCGGTAAGGCCGAGATTTTCCCGCAGGAAGTGAACCAGAAGCGTTCGGTCCTCGGCAGCACCGCTGACCCGCTTTCCGTTCACCATCAACGAAATGTCCGACATGGTCCCTCCCTGGGTATCAACCTTGGTCATCACGTTGCCGACGCGGTGTTGGCACGTCGGCCACGCGTTATTCGTACACCGCACAACGCACAAAAAACAGCAGGTCGCAAACGCCGCACATTGTACTTTCGGTCATGGCCGCGCCCAGACGTGCAGTCCCGGCTGCCCCATTGCCAAAATACCGATTGAAGGCAACAATGTTGGTCGACGCCCGCGCGCCAGAAGCATGTAAAACAGCCGCGCACAAAAACGCGTCGGAGGAAACGCGGAGAACATCGCTGGCCAATTCACGGACGCGCTATGCATGCGGCCTGTCGGCGCTTACCACGGACGAGCCCGACATGGAGGCGTTCGCCAGGGCGATCGCTCTGGAAGCAGCCGCTATCGACGCGGGCTTTGCCCTGCTGTTCTTTTCCCAGAGCCTGGTCGAGGCCGGCGCTCTCTCCCAGGCGCTCATGACCCACGCGCCGGCGCTCCACCACGCCGGCTGCTCGACCGCCGGCGAGATCACGCCGCAAGGCCTCGAGGACGGTCATGTGCTCGCCATGCTGCTTCCATCCGCCGTGTTCACCGCCGTCAGCGTGATGGTCGACAATCTGTCGTCGTCTGGCATGGACAGGATCACCAGCGAGGTCGAGACCTTGCGGCGGTCGCTGCGCGCGCGCCTGGGTTGCGACCGCACCCAAGGCACGTTCGCGCTCTGCTTCATCGACGGGCTTTCCTATGCCGAGGAAGCGGTGAGTTCGGCCATCCATTGGGGCCTCGACGACATACCGCTGCTCGGCGGCTCGGCCGGCGATGATTTGAAGTTCGAGACGACGCGCCTGATCTCCAACGGCAAGGTCACCTCCGACAGCGCCATCATCGTGCTGATATCAACCGAAATTCCGTTCCATGTCTTCAAGACCGACAATTTCGTTCCCACCGACGAAAAGCTGGTGGTGACGGCGTCCGATCCAGATCACCGTATCGTGCGCGAGTTCAACGCCACCAATGCGGCGGAGGAATATGCCGCTTCCATCGGCATCGTCGTGCGCTCGCTGACGCCGCTGAGCTTTGCTTCGCATCCGGTGGTGGTGAAGGTCGGCGGCGAATATTACTGCCGGTCGATCCAGAAGATGCATCCTGACGGCTCGTTGTCGTTCTTCTGCGCCATAGACGATGGCGTCGTGCTGTCGATCGCCCAACCCAAGGATATGGTCGAAGCGACGCGCGCCGCACTGCGCGGTGTCGAGGAGAGGCTTGGCGGCATCGACATGATCCTCGGCTTCGACTGCGTGCTGCGCCGGCTGGATGCGCGCAACCGGCAGGTGTTTCGCGACATCTCGGAACTCTACCGGGCCAACAATGTCATCGGCTTCAGCACCTATGGCGAACAGTACCGGTCGATGCACCTGAACCAGACTTTTACCGGCATCGCCTTTGGCGAGCGCCAGGCAGCGGAATAAGGCGGCGAAATAGGATGCCGCTCAGGGACATAAACGATCTTGAAAAGCTGAAGAAGATCAACGCGGCCCTGGTCAGCCGCGTTGAGCGGTCGATGGACCAGCAAGGCAACGCCTTCTCGCTGTTCCAGACCGCGATTTCGCTGGAAAACCGAGTGCGCACGCGCACCGAGGAACTGCACTCAACCTTGCGCCGGTTGGAACAATCCAACATCGACCTCAGCGCCGCCAAGGAAAACGCCGAACTGGCGAACCTGTCCAAGACCCGCTTCCTCGCCGCCGCCAGCCACGACGTCCTGCAGCCGCTGAACGCGGCCCACCTCTCGGTTTCGGCGCTCGCCGAAGTACAGACCAGCGACGAGGGCAAAAAGCTGGTGCGGCAGGTCGAGCGCTCGCTGGAGACGATGGAAGACCTGCTGCGCACCCTGCTCGACATCTCCAAGCTCGACGCCGGCGTGGTTCAGCCCAACATAAGCGACGTCAGTCTGGAGGCGCTGTTTTCGTCACTGCGCTCGGATTTCCAGCCGGTGGCGGAGCTGAAGGGCCTGTCGCTGAAATTCCGGCCGGTCAACGCCGTGGTCCGTTCCGACCGCACGCTGCTGCGCCGCATCCTGCAGAACATCCTTTCCAACGCGCTGGGCTACACCCGCTCGGGCGGCGTGCTGGTCGGCACCAGGCATCGCGGCGACACCATCCGCATCGACGTCGCCGACACCGGCTGCGGCATTCCCGACGACCAGCGCGAGGCGGTGTTCGAGGAATTCCATCGCGGCACCTCGTCGGCCAATGCCGAACTGGACGGCGGCGGTCTCGGGCTCGGCCTTGCCATCGTGCGCCGCATGGCCAGCGCGCTCGGCCATCCCGTGACATTCTCATCGAAGGTCGGCCGCGGCACGATCTTCCACATCGATGTTCCCGTCGGCATCGGCGCCCCGGCCGACGCCATCGCCAGCCTTGCCGACATGGAACGGCCGCGCGGCTATGGCCTGTTCGGCACCAAGGTGCTGCTGGTCGAGAACGATGTCGAGGTGCTGCAGGCCATGACCTTCCTGCTCGAACGCTGGCAATGCCTGGTGCGGACCGCGACCTCGACCGACGATGCCCTCGACATGCTCGGCGACACCGACTGGGTGCCCGACATCGTCATTGCCGACCAGCATCTCGACGGCGGCGATCTCGGCACCGCCACCATCGCCGAAGTCCGCCACTATCTCAGCCGCGCCGTGCCGGCGCTGATCGTCACCGCCGACAGTTCCGAAGCCGTCGCCAAGGCCGCCCGCGCGGGCGGCATCGAACTGATGCGCAAGCCGCTGAAGCCGGCACAATTAAGGGCGCTGCTGGCGCATTTGCTGGCTTAAGGGCCATACCCTCGCCACAAGGAGGAGAGTAAGCTTCAAAACCCCGCCTGATCCCGAAACAGCTCCGCATTGTCCAGCTTCGAAACCTCGATCACCGCTTGCGTGCGGCTGTAGACGTTGAGCTTGCGCAGGATCTCCGACACATGCGCCTTCACGGTAGTCTCTCCCACCTGCAACTCGTAGGCGATCTGCTTGTTGAGCAGGCCCTGGCGCAGCATCTGCAGCACGCGCAGCTGTTGCGGCGTCAGTGTCGACAGGCGCTGCACCATGTCGGCGCGGTCGACGCTTTCGGCGTCGGGCGTGCGGCTCTCATAGGTTTCCGGCACATAGACCGCGCCCTCCATCACCGATCGGATGGCGGCGGCCAGGTCGCTCTTGCGCGCCGATTTCGGAATGAAACCCGCGGCACCATAGGACAGCGCCTCGGAAATGATCTTCGGCTCCTCATGGCCCGAGACGATCACCACCGGCAGGCGTGGATAGCGGGTCCTCAGCTGCAGCAGCCCGTCGAAGCCGTGCACGTCCGGCATGCTGAGGTCGAGCAGCGCAAGGTCGAACGGCTTGGCGCCGGCCAGAAGGTCGAGCGCCTCGGTGATCGAACGCGCCTCCACCGTGTCGACTTCCGGATAGGCCATCTGCACCGCGCTGTGCAGCGCCTCGCGAAACAGCGGGTGGTCGTCGATGATCAAGAACCGGGCGCGATCGTGGGTTGCGGTCATAGGGGTTCGTTTCAGTTCGTGGGTGATTAGAATAACCCCGCCAGCATGGCCAGATTATTGCCAAATAGTATATCGCCATCTCCAGCGGAAAGTGCCGCCGGCACTTTCTCGACCAAATCGCCTTGCCCGGGCGCCCAAATCGGTCGAATGTTCCGGCAACCAGGCAGAGACCCACATGACAGAATTCGTCCTTCCATCGCCCGCGATCGCATCGGTGGCCGTTGCGGGCTCGCCCGGGCGTTTCGCGGTGCGCCGCATCTTCTGCGTCGGCCGCAACTACGCCGCGCATGCCCGCGAACTCGGCAATGACGAGCGCGATCCGCCCTTCTTCTTCACCAAACCGGCCGACGCGGTGGTCGATTCCGGCGCCACAATCCCCTACCCGCCGCTGACGGCCAATCTGCACCACGAGATCGAACTGGTCGCCGCGATCGGCAGACCGGGTTTTCGCATTGGTCGCGAACAGGCGCTGGATCATGTCTGGGGCTACGGTGTCGGCATCGACCTCACCCTCCGCGAGCTGCCGGACGCGGCAACGATGGCCGCCGGTCCGTGGGAGTGGGCGATGGCCGTCGACCGCTCCGCCCCTTGCGGCCCGCTGGTCCCCGCACAAAAATCCGGTCACCCGCAAAAGGGCCGCATCTGGCTCGCCGTCAACGGCCAGGTCAGGCAGGACGCCGACCTCGCCGAGCTGATCTGGCCGATATCGGATATCGTGTCGATCTGCAGCGAGGCGGTGGAACTGGAGCCCGGCGACCTGATCTTCACCGGCACGCCGGCCGGCGTCGGCGCGGTTCGTGCGGGTGACACGATGACGGGCGGCGTCGACGGCATCGGCACGATCGAAATAACCATCGGCCAACCGAAGTGAGCGCATGAGCGAACTCATCCTGCACAATTACTATCGCTCCTCCACCTCCTACCGGGTGCGGATCGCGCTGGAGATGAAGGGGCTGAGCTACGACTACGTCCCGCATCATCTGCGCCATGGCGAGCATCTGGAACCAGCCTATCTCGCGGTCAATCCGCAAGGTCTGGTGCCGGCGCTGATCCTCGGCGACGGCACGCTGCTGACGCAATCGCTAGCGATCATCGAATTCCTCGACGAGACCAAGCCCGAACCACCGCTGCTGCCAAGGGATGCGGCCGGCCGGGCACGCGTGAGGATGCTGACGCAGATGATCGCCTGCGACATCCATCCGGTGAACAATCTGCGCGTGCTGACCTCGCTGCGCACGCTGTTCGGCGCCGGCGACGAGGACATCACCAACTGGTTCCGCCACTGGGTGAACGAGGGCTTTCAGCCGTTTGAGAAGATCCTGGCTTCCTCGCCCGAGACGGGTACATTCTGCCATGGCGACGCGCCGGGCCTGGCCGATATCTGCCTGGCCGCGCAGGTCACCAGCAACGCCCGTTTCGGCGTCGATCTGACGAATTACCCGACGATCGCGCGCATCAATGCCGCCTGCATGGCGCTGCCGGCTTTTCAGAAAGCCGCACCGCAGAACCAGATCGATGCCGAGTAGACTTCATCCGCCCACGCGCGGCCCCCCGGAGCGGCATGGCTGGTGGAATCGATTTCCGCTTGACCGGACAGGGAATCGGCTATCGTTTTCCTGCAACGCAGCAGGGTGGAGTGACCGATGAAAGCCGTCGTCTTCGAGAAATTCGGCGAAGCGCCGACCATCCAGACCGTTCCCGATCCGAAACCGGCCGCCGATGGCGTCGTCATCAAGGTCGAGGCGACCGGCCTGTGCCGCAGTGACTGGCATGGCTGGATGGGTCATGATGACGGCATTACGCTGCCGCACGTGCCGGGCCACGAACTGGCCGGCATCGTGGTCGCCGCCGGCAAGCAGGTCACCCGCTGGAAAGCCGGCGAGCGCGTCACCGTGCCGTTCGCCGTCGGCTGCGGCCGCTGTTTCGAGTGCAATTCGGGCAACCATCAGGTCTGCGAACACCAGACGCAGCCTGGCTTCACCGGCTGGGGCTCGTTCGCCGAATATGTCGCCATCGAGCACGCCGACACCAATCTCGTGCGCTTGCCCGACGAGATGGAATTCGCCACCGCCGCCAGCCTCGGCTGCCGGTTCGTCACCTCGTTTCGCGCCATTGTCGATCAGGGCCGGGTGACACCGGGCGAATGGGTGGCGGTGCATGGCTGCGGCGGCGTCGGCCTGTCGGCGATCATGATCGCCAGCGCCATGGGCGCCAATGTCATCGCCATCGATCTCACCGACGAGAAGCTGGATTTCGCCAAAAAGATCGGCGCCGTCGCCACCATCAATGCGTCGAAGACGCCGAATGTGGTCAAGGCGGTCAAGCAGATCACCAATGGCGGCGCGCACATGTCGATGGATGCGCTCGGCCACCCCACCACCTCCTTCAACTCGATCTCCAATCTGCGCCGGCGCGGCCGCCATGTGCAGGTTGGCCTGATGCTGGGCGAGCATGCCCGGCCGCAGGTATCGATGGATAAGGTGATCGCCTTCGAACTCGAGATCCTCGGCAGCCACGGCATGCAGGCCTACCGCTACCAGGCGATGATGGACATGATCCGCAACGGCAAGCTCAAGCCCGAGCTGCTGGTCGGCAAGAAGATGAGCCTCGACGAGGCGCCCGCGGCCTTGATGGCGATGGGCGGCTTCGAGGGCATCGGCATCGGGGTTGTGACGAAGTTTTAGTACGGTCGCCGGAGTCCGCTCTACCTCGCGAATTTCTTCGCGCCGAACACGCATAGCACCACGCCGAACGTGACTACAATCATCAGCGGGCTGACCTGCTCGTGCAGCAGCGTCGCCGCCAGGGCGAGGCCGAAGAAGGGCTGCAGCAGCTGCAGTTGCCCCACGGCGGCGATGCCGCCTTGCGCCAGGCCGCGATACCAGAAGACGAAGCCGATCAGCATGCTGAACAGCGAGACATAGGCAAGACCGATCCAGGCGTTGGAGCCGACGCCGGCAAAGGACGGCGGCTGCGTCGCAAAAGTCAGCACCAGCATGATCGGCAGCGACAGCACGAGCGCCCAGCAGATCACTTGCCAGCCGCCGAGCCTGCGGGACAGCGCGGCACCCTCGGCGTAGCCCAGACCGCAGGCGACGATGGCGGCGAGCATCAGACCGTCGCCGACCAGCGAGGCGGTCACCCCCTGCGTCAGGGCAAAACCCGCGACCAGAGCGCTGCCCACGCATGAAAACAGCCAGAATGCCGGGCGCGGACGGTCGCCACCGCGCAGCACGCCGAAGATCGCGGTCGCCAGCGGCAGCAAGCCGACGAAGATGATGGAATGGGCCGTGGTGACGTGCTTCAGCGCCAGGGCGGTCAGCATGGGAAAACCAACGACGACGCCGAGCGCGACGATCACCAGCGACGGCAGGTCGCCGCGCTCCGGACGTTTCTGCCGGAACAGGAGCAGCAGCGCGAGGCCAAGCAGTCCGGCAATCGCCGCTCGGGCCGACGTCAGGAATGTCGGATCGAAATCCTTCACCGCCACGCGCGTCGCCGGCAGCGAACCGCTGAAGATCAACACGCCGATGAATCCGTTCATCCAGCCGCCCGCGGTCTTGTCCATCCTATGCTCCGTTTGTCGGCTCTGTATCGTGCGGAGCCCGTGGCATTGCCAGAGACAATGCGGTACAGTTATGCAAAACTGTCACGGTCGGACGAGCAGTACGGATGGACAAACAGACCACAGGAAGCGAGAGCAGCGGAACGCTCGTCGAAGGCGTGATGGCGACGATCCGCCAGCGGATCGCGGCGCGCAGCCTGACGCCGGGAGCACGACTGCCCTCGATCCGCGCCTTCGCCAAATCGATGCAGGTGTCCAAATCCACCGTGGTCGAAGCCTATGAGCGGCTCGCCGCCGAAGGCGCGATCCGCTCCCGGCCGGGCTCGGGCTTCTATGCCGCCGGATCGCTGGCGCCGCTGTCGCTGGCCGAGATTGGGCCTCGCCTCGACCGCGCCGTCGATCCGCTCTGGATTTCGCGCCAGTCGCTGGAAGCAGGCGATCACATGCTGAAGCCCGGCTGCGGCTGGTTGCCGGCCTCGTGGATGCCCCAGGCGGGACTGCGCCGGGCACTGCGCACGGTAGCGCGTGCCGACGATGTCGCGCTGGCCGACTACGGCACGCCGCTCGGCCTGCCGCCGCTGCGGCAATTGCTGGCGCGGCGCATGGCCGGGCACGGCATCGAAGCCTCCCCCGAGCAGATCATGCTGACGGAGTCGGGCACGCAGGCCATCGACCTGCTGTGCCGCTTCCTGATCGAACCCGGCGACACGGTGCTGGTCGACGACCCCTGCTATTTCAACTTCCACGCTCTGCTGCGCGCCCACAGGGCCAAGGTCGTCAGCATCCCCTACACGCCGTCGGGGCCGGATATCGACCTGTTCGCGCAGGCGTTGGCCGAGCATCGGCCGCGCCTCTACATCACCAACTCCGCCATCCACAATCCGACCGGCGCGGTCCTGTCGCCGGTCACCGCGCACCGCCTGCTCAAGCTCGCCGACCAATCGGATCTGACCATCGTCGAGGATGATATCTTCGCCGATTTCGAACATGCCCCTGCCCCCAGGCTGGCGGCGTTCGATGGGCTGAGCCGCGTCGTCCATATCGGCAGCTTCTCCAAGACACTATCGGCCTCGGTTCGCTGCGGCTTCATCGCGGCACCCCGCGACTGGATCGAGCCCCTGACCGACCTCAAGATCGCCACCACCTTCGGCGGCGGCCGGCTGGCGGCCGAACTTGTGCTGACGCTGCTGAAGGACGGCAGCTATCGCAAGCACATGGATTTGCTGCGGGCACGGCTTTCGCGCGCGATGGACGAGACGAGCGCCCGCCTGAAGGCGATCGGCATCACGCCCTGGATCGACCAGCCTGCTGGCCTGTTCCTGTGGTGCCGCCTGCCGGATGGCGTTGATGCGGCCGAAGTGGCCCGCCGCGCTTTGGCCGACAACATCGTGCTGGCGCCGGGCAACGCGTTCAGCCTGTCCGGAACGGCCAGCCGCTTCCTGCGCTTCAACGTTGCCCAATGCGCGGACGAGCGGATTTTCAAGGCGCTCGAGGCGGCGATGGAGCGTTGATTGCCAGTCACCGCGCCGCGCAGACCTCCCGCACGCAGTCGCGCAGCCAGCGTTGCACCGGATCGGCATCGAGGCGCGGATGCCACAGCATGGAGATGGTGACCTCCTCAATGGCAACCGGCAGGGGAAAACTATGCATGCCGGCGCGTGCGCCCTCGGTATGCCGCTCGGGCACACTGGCGATCAGGTCTGATGTGCGGGCCATGGCAAGGGCTGCCGAGAAGCCCGAAACCATGCACACGACTGTCCGCCGCAGCCCGAGCAGGTTCAGGGCCTCGTCGATCGGCCCTTTCTCGCGGCCACGCCGTGAAACGCTGATGTGCCGGCCTGCCGCATAGCGCTCTGGCGTCACCGCGCCCTCACACAAGGGATGGCCCGCTCGCACGGCGCCGATGAAGCGGTCGCGAAGCAATGCCTGGATGCGCACCTCCGGTCCGGTCTCGCCAGCGACGCCTATGTCCAGATCGATCGCCGCGTCGCGCAGCGACGTCACGTCCTTGTCGGACTTCGGTGCAAAGCGCAGCCGCACGCCGGGCGCATCGGCCTGGATACGGGCGACGAGACGAGGCGCGAATTCCTCGACGAAACTCTCATTGGTGCGCAGCGTGAAGATCCTGTCCAGGCTCCAGAGATCAAGCAGGGTGGCAGGACGCAGCAAAGCTTCCGCGTCCTGAACGACACGACCAACCTGCCGTCGCAGTTCTTCCCCACGCGGCGTCGCCACAAGGCCGCGACCGGCGCGAACCAGCAGCGGATCGCCCGTTGCCTCGCGCAGCCGCGCCAGCGTGCGGCTCATCGCCGAGGGGCTGAGTCGCAGACGACTGGCTGCACGCGCCACGCTGCCTTCCGCCAGCAGGACGTCGAGAGCAAAGAGCAGATTGAGATCGGGTGATGTCATCGGCGGATCATGGCATGATATGGCGCCAAACGCACGAATAAGATGCAAACGCTGCGCCTTCCGCCACATCAACCAAGGGGCTAGATCTCCGCTAGCTCCGGTACTGGAGTTGATGGAAAGGAGTTCGCCGTGGCAATCGCTGAGCAAAATCGGGACGGGCGCGCATCGGCGCTGCCACAGATGCAATCCGCCCGCTGGGCGCTGGCAAGCCTGTCGCTCGCAACGCTGCTGTCGTCGCTGGGAACCAGCATTGCCAGCGTCGGCCTACCGTCGCTGATGCAAACGTTCGGCGCGTCATTCCAGTCCGTGCAATGGGTCGTTCTGGCCTATCTGCTCGCCATTACCACCCTGATCGTCAGCGCCGGACGGCTGGCCGACATGTTCGGGCGCCGGCCGTTGCTGCTTGGCGGCATTGCGCTGTTCACATCGGCATCGGTGCTCTGCGGCCTGGCGCCGACGCTCTGGCTGCTGATCGCCGCGCGGGCCGTACAGGGACTTGGCGCGGCGCTGATGATGGCGCTGACGCTGGCCTTTGTCGCCGAAACGGTGAGCAAGGAACGGACCGGCAGCGCCATGGGCCTGCTCGGCGCCATGTCCGCGATCGGCACGACGCTTGGCCCTTCGCTCGGCGGCCTTTTGATCGCCGGCTTCGGGTGGCGAGCGATCTTCCTCGTCAATGTCCCGATGGGCGTGCTCACATTCGCTCTCGCCTGGCGTGCCTTGCCGGCGCGTAGCAAGACAGCGCGGGACGACGGAGGCACGTTCGATATCATCGGCACGGCCCTGCTGGCCCTGACATTGGCCGCCTATGCACTGGCCATGACGCTTGGCAGGGGCAATTTCGGCACGCTCAACATCAGCCTGCTGGTCACGGCCGGCATCGTCTTTTTTCTTTTCGCCGCCGTCCAGGCGAAAGTGAAAAATCCCTTGATCCAGCTTGCCAGCTTCCGCGACCTCCAGCTGAGCGCCAGTCTCGCCATGAGCCTCGTCGTCGCCACGGTGATGATGGCGACCCTGGTGGTGGCCCCGTTCTACCTGTCCAGCGGGCTCGGCCTGGATGCGGCGATGGTCGGTCTCGTGCTGTCGACCGGCCCGCTGGTCTCGGCGCTGTCGGCATTGGTAGCCGGACGCCTCACTGATCGCTTCGGCGCCCACAGGATGATGGTCGCCGGTCTGCTCAGCCTCGCCACGGGAACGCTCCTGCTGTCGCTGGCCATGACGAAACTCGGCATTGCCGGCTATGTCGTCCCGATCACCGTCACCTGTATTGGTTACGCGCTGTTCCAGACATCCAACAATGCAGCCGTCATGACTGGTATCAGTGCCGGCCAGCGCGGCGTCGTTTCCGGCCTGCTCAACCTTTCGCGCAATCTCGGTCTTATCACCGGCGCATCGTTGATGGGCGCCATATTCGCCATCGCATCGGCCGAAGGGCACGTAGGCATTGGTCTTCTGAGTTCCGAGGCCGCCGCCCAGGGAATGCAGGTCACATTTCAGACGGCAACGGTGCTGGCGCTGGTCGCGCTGTTCCTCGCACTGCTCTCGGCCCGCGCCGTAGGCCGAGCGAAACCCAATGTTTCGTAGGGCGCGACCTGTTCGATCGAGGCATGAGGCCCCGGTGGACGCCGCTTAGAGCCCTGTTTCGAAATTCGCTCTGGCGAGTCATATGGTGGTGGTTTCGAGAACCGTAGCGCTGCGGACATTTGGTCCGTGGGCTCAGTTCTACCGCGTCGACGCAGCAGAACTGGGAAGCGCAGAAAACGCCATCAGATGGCCGCCGGAGTAGAATTTCCAAATAGTCTCTCAGGCCCCTGCCCGCTTGCGGCGCTCATAGAGCATGACCAGGGTTTCAGCCATCAGAGCGGGCTTTTCCTCGCCTTCGATCTCGACCGTGTTGGCAGCCTTCATCAGATACTGGCCGGGACCCCTGTCCTCCATCGACAGCAGCGTGGTGCGCAGCCTGATGCGCGCGCCGACCTTGACCGGTGCCAGGAAGCGCACCTTGTCGAAGCCATAATTGAAGGCGGCCTGCGTATTCTCGGGCACGATGCCCATGCCGAGCGCCAGCGCGCCGATGATCGACAGCGTCAGATAGCCATGTGCGATCGTCGTGCGGAACGGGCTTTGCCGCCGTGCCCGCTCAGGATCGACATGAATCCATTGATGGTCGCCCGTGCATTCGGCGAACTGGTTGATGCGGTTCTGATCGACCGTCGTCCATTCCGACACACCGAGCTCTTGCCCGGCCATCGTCCTCAACTGGTCGAAGGTCGGCGGCGTTTTAGGCCGTATTTCAGTCATTCCTGCTTTCCCGATCGCTTCCAAAGCCTCCGACCACGAACAGGCGGCCTCTGTCAATTCGCCCTGCGTGAATCCGTTCCGCCGAATCCGGCAGCAATCGTGCCATCCTCCCGGCGCAACGGCAGGTCAAATCGGGATTTCTCGGTTTTCAGGGCATCCGGCAGTAACGAGCCGGCCCCGGCCACATCTGCTACTTCTTCTCGTAGCCGGCGCGGATCTCCTCCATCGCCTCCTTGATCCGCGTGCGCAGGATGTCGACCGATTCGGTGCCGGATTTCCTGACCAGTTCAGCCACTTCGCCGGCACTCTTCAACGCGGACTCAAAGGACTTTCTGGCAAACTCCGTCTGTTTGGCCATCAATTCCTGCGGATTGCCTGGCGTCCTGTAGCTTTGCGCCATCTCAGTGACTTCACGCAGCGTGTCCTGCAACATCTCGCGTTGCCTGGACAACAGCGAGGACGCGCCGGCGGCACCGGCTCGTGCCGCTTTCTCCAGCGCTTCGAGGTTCTTGCGATGATGGTCGAGGATCGCCTCGACATCGACATTGGGCACCTTGAGGTCGCGGCCGAACTTGCCGAACATGTCCATGAAGGAACCGGATTCCGGTTGTTTTGCCATGCTCGTTTGCTCCCCTTTGCCGCGGATGCGGGCGCCCTCGGCGGGAGAATAGCACTCGCGTGCCGTGAGTCCATTCGGGCGCTGTGGAATGAGCGCCAGCCTCACCGCGCATCAATTCACCAGGAACAGCCGCTCGGCCACGTAGAGCACGACACCCGCGAGCCCACCGATGATCATGCCGTTGAAGCGGATGTATTGCAGATCCCTGCCGATGTTCATCTCGATCAGCCGCGTCAGCTGCGCAAGGTCCCAGCGCTTGACCTGGTCGGCGATGAATGTCGACACGCCGCTCTTCTGGCTCTCCACGAACGATGCGAGCGCCACCACGAATCCTTGGTTCATGTCGGCCCGGATCTGCGCATCGCTGGCCAGATGCCGCCCGACCTCGACGAACATGTTGGCAAGATGCGCGCGGATAACCGAATTCGGCGCCTTGGCGTCCTGCTCGATGAACCGGCTGAGGCTTGCCCACATGTCGCCGGCCAATCCCTTGACCTCCGGCCGTGCCAGGAAATCGCGCTTCAGCTTCTCGGCGCGTTTGGCGTATTGCTTCGATGTCCTCAGCTTTTCGATGAAGCCTTGAGCGAAACGGTCGAATTCGGCGCGCATCGGGTGGTCGGGATCGGCCCTCACCTCGTCGAGCAGCGAACCGGCCGAAGCGACGATCTTCTTCAGGAGGTAGGCGTCGGCGCGAAACAGGTTGAACAGCGACGGCAATTCCTCGCGGATTTTCTCGCGCATCGTCGCCAGCGCCTGTTCGTCGTTGAGAAAACGGCCGATCACCTTGGTGAATTCATCGAACAGTTTCTGGTGGCGGCGATCGTCGGTGAGCGAGGAGAGCAGCTCGGCGGCCAGCGGCGCCAGTGGCACCTTCTCGATCTGCTCCAGCATGCGGCTGGTGACGAAGCCGCGCAGGCCGGATTGCTCGACGGCGGCCAGTGTCTGCGGCACCAGCCGCACGACGAAGCGCGACAGGTCGGCGGCGCGCTCGGTATCGGCCAGCCAATCGGCGACGAGCGCCGAAAAATCGACCTCCGCAAGCTTTTCGCGCACCGGCTCGGGCGCCAGGAAGTTGACCTCGATGAAGCGGCCGAGATTGTCGGCGATGCGATTCTGGTTCTCGGGGATAATGGCGGTGTGCGGGATCGGCAGCCCCAGCGGCCGCTTGAACAACGCCACCACGGCATACCAGTCGGCCAGGCCGCCTATGGTCGCGGCCTCGGCAAAGGCGGCGACGAACCCGAGCCACGGATAGCCATGCTCGAACGACTTGGCTATGGCGAAGACGAGAACGCACAGCGCCAGTGCGGCTGTTGCCGCGAATTTGGTGCGCCGCAGGGCCGAAAGGTTGGCATTCGCGTCGCTACCGGTTCGCGAAGGGGTCATGGCCTGGGCCGATTGTGCCATGGTCGAGCTGCTCCTCGTCGGTTGCGGGCTAATCTAGTATCTCGTTTGCCCGAATGCCCGCCCTGTCCCGCGCGGTCACGGTTTTCTCCGGTCTTGCACATAAGTTGACGCGAATATTCACCTATTATGGCGCGCTAGTCTGGAATTATTCCAAGGTATGGGCCATATTCGATTCAACCTATTGCTTTGCGAGGACAAAATGCGGTTAACGCGCCAGACCAATTATGCCATGCGCATCCTGATGTATTGCGCGGCAAACGATGACCGGTTGAGCCGCATCCCCGAGATCGCCGCCGCTTATTCGGTGTCGGAACTGTTCCTGTTCAAGATCCTGCAGCCACTTGTCGAGCACGGTCTTGTCCAGACCGTGCGCGGCAGGAATGGAGGCGTCAAGCTTGGCCGGGCGGCCGAAGCCATCAGCCTGTTCGATGTCGTGCGCGTGACGGAAGAGAGCTTCGCCATGGCCGAATGCTTCGAGAACGACGCCGCAGAGTGCCCGCTGGTCGACAGCTGTGCGCTGAATTCGGCGTTGCGCGAGGCACTGAACGCGTTCTTCGCGGTGCTGGAGCGCTACACGATCGCCGATCTCGTGGCGGCGCGGCCGAATGTGCGCAACCTGCTCGGCATCGACATGCTGATGGAGCGCCGAGCCCCGGCTGCCTAACCGACTGACGATTGCGGCAGCACGAACGGCATGTTCCCGGCCGGCAGCACGCCGACCCGGAGCCGGCAGTCGAACACTTTTTCGATCAGGTCATCGCTCAGCACATCTTTAGGCGATCCGGTGGCGGCCAGCCGGCCGCGATGCATGACGAAGATCCGGTCTGCATACATGGCCGTCAGATTGAGGTCGTGCAGGATGGCGACCACGCCGCCGCCCCTTCTGGCGAAGTCGCGGGCAATGTTCATGATGATCAGCTGGTGCTTGATGTCGAGACTGGAAACCGGCTCGTCGAGGAACAGATAGCGCGGTTTGCCGTCGAGCACCGGCGCCCAGACCTGGCACAGCACGCGCGCAAGCTGGACGCGCTGCTGCTCGCCGCCGGAAAGCTCCTGGTAGAAACGTCCGGCAAAGCCGTCGAGATCGACGCGTGTAAGCGCCCGCTCCGGCAGCCGCGCATCCTCGCCCGGCAGGACGCCCGAGCGGCCGCTGACAAGGCCAAGCTTGACCACTTCTCGCACCGTGAACGGGAACGACAGCGTCGTCGCCTGCGGCAGCACCGCGCGCTGGACGGCGGTCTCGATCGGCTTCATCGCGCGGAGATCACGGCCATTGAGGGCGACGCGCCCGGTGTAGGCGAGTTCGCCGGAAAGCGCCTTGAGGAAGGTCGTCTTTCCCGAACCATTGGGGCCGACGATGGCGGCGATCTCACCGGCGCGCGCGTGGAAATCGACACCGCTGACGATGGGCTTGCCGGCGATATCAACCGAAACGTCCCTTGCCTCGATCATCCAAGCCTCACAGGTCCCAACTCTCGCAAATCAACCACTCTCACAAATCAATCACGCCGCGCTTGCGCAGCAGGATCCAAAGGAAGAACGGCGCACCGGCGATCGCGGTGACGATGCCGATCGGCAGTTCGGCCGGCGCCACGATGGTACGCGCGACCGCATCTGCCAGAAGCAGCAATGAGGCGCCGAGCAGCGCCGACGCCGGCAGCAGATAGCGATTGTCCGGACCGATCAGCAGGCGCAGCAGATGCGGCACGACGATGCCGACGAAACCGATGCCTCCGCTGACGGCGACGGACGCGCCGACCGCCGCCGAGACACCGATGATGGCCGTGTATTTCAGCCGCTGCACCGGAATGCCGAGATGGCCGGCGGTCGCCTCGCCCAGCGCCAGTGCGTTGAGGCCGCGTGCCAGGAACGGCATCGCCGCCAGCGCCAGCACGATGATCGGCCCGACGGAGGCAATCTTCGCCCAGGTCGCGCCGCCGAGCGATCCGAGTGACCAAAAGGTCAGGTCGCGCAACTGGCGATCGTCGGCCATGAAGATGAGGATGCCGGTCAGCGCCATGGCGAGCGCCGCCAATGCGATACCGGCGAGCAGCATGGTGGCGACCGAGGTTTGCCCCCGTCGCGTCGCGACCTGATAAAGCACCAGCGTCGTGGCGAGCCCGCCACAGAAGGCCGCCAGCGGCAGTGCAAGCGTGCCGAGCAAGGCTGTCACCGGAGCCAATATCGTGGCGCCGAGCACGATGACGGCAACCGCGCCGAGGCTGGAGCCAGCCGAAACGCCAATGAGGCCGGGGTCGGCCAGCGGATTGCGGAACAACCCCTGCATGACCGCGCCGGAAACCGCGAGCGCCGCGCCGACCAGCATGCCGAGAATGATGCGCGGCAGGCGGACGTCGTAGACGATCAGGCTGTCGCGGGCGCTCAACGCGGCGTTGTCAGGCACTGTACCGAACAACCAGCCGCCGATGACGCTGACGGCCGATGCGTCCGACGCCCCCGATGTCAGCGACAGAAAAACGGCAGCCGCGAGCCCCAGGCACAGCAGTAGGATGACGATGCGGGCGCGTGCGGAACGGTCGCCTTCAGATGCACTCGCCATCACCGGACCGGCGATCGATTGATCGACCATGATCTGCCCGCTCAGTCCGTGACCTGCGCGCCATACAGCGAGACAGCGAGGTCGTGAATGGCATCGGCCGTGCGTGGCCCGAAGCCGAGCAGATAGCCGCCATCGATGCGGATCAGCTTGCGAGCGGTTCCGGCCGGCGTCGAGGCGATCGACGGATTGCCGAACAATTCGTCGTCCGATACCGGAGGCCCGGCATTGCTCATCATCAGGATCACGTCCGGCCTGGCGGTGATAACAGCCTCGTCGGACATTTGCTTGTAGCCGGAAAAGCCCTCGACCGCGTTGACGCCGCCAGCCAGCTTGACCATGCCGTCGGCGGCGGTCTCGCTGCCGGCCGCCAGGATCTTGCCGCCCTGTATCGACAGCACGAAAAGGATGCGCTTGCGCTCCTTGATCGACGCCGTCTGCTGTTCGGCGGCGGTGAGCTTGGCGTCAAGCTCCTTGGCCAGCACCTCGGCCTTGGCGTCGACGCCGAGTGCCTTGCCGACGATGCGGACCTTCTCGAGGATGCCTTCGTGGCTATAGTGCTCGGGCACTTCGATGAACGGGATGCTGGTCTTCTTCAAGACATCGACGGCTTCCTTGGGACCGCTGCCGTGCAGCGCCAGGATGCCGGTCGGGTTTACCGACAGGACGCCTTCCGGCGAAAGGGCGCGCATATAGCCGACATCAGGCAGCGCGAGCGCCGCCTTCGGATACCGGCTGGTGGAATCGCGCGCCACCAGACGCTTCTCCT
Source organism: Mesorhizobium sp. M1396 (assembly GCF_040317725.1). Lineage (NCBI taxonomy): Bacteria > Pseudomonadati > Pseudomonadota > Alphaproteobacteria > Hyphomicrobiales > Phyllobacteriaceae > Mesorhizobium > Mesorhizobium sp. M1396. Next base: position 27,600 of record NZ_JAMYLA010000006.1, read on the forward strand.
CGCCGAGCGCATAGACGATCTCGGTGATCGAGCCGCCAATGGCCGCTATCCTCGAGGGATCGGCAAACACGGCCGTGCCTTCGGCGGCGCTGACAGGTTGCAGCGCGACGAAAGCAAGGGACAGACCGATCGCCGGTGCCATTGCCGATCTTAAAACGGGCGCCAAGCCAAGGACAGGCGCCAGTCTGGAAAAGGAAACCATGGCTGTAGTCCTCAGGCTGCCGTCGGGCTTGGGATGCGCGGCAGGTTTTCCGCCAGGAACCGCCAGTCGTCACGCTCGCTTTCGCCTTCATGACGCTTGCCGAAGAACTGGATGATCATCTTGCCGTCGGCGTCATAGACCTCGAGCGAGGTGACATGACCGTCCTTGGTCGGCTTGCGCACGGCCCAGACCTCGTGGATGTGGTCGGTTCGCAGGTGCAGGTGGAAGGTTTCGTCCATCACGTTGATCCATGGTCCCATCGGCGTGATCGATTTGACCGGGCCGGAATGGATCTGGATGCAGCCGCGGTTTCCCACGAAGCACATGATCGGCATCTCGCCCTCCGCAGCATGGTGGAACATGGCACGGACGGCGTCATTGTCGAGCTGCCAGGCGTAGTCCTGCCCGACCATGCGCACCGCCTGGCGGCGGCTGAGCTTCAGCGTCTTCAGCATGCCGAAGAACTGATGCACGTCGGTCAGCCGGCTCCAGCGGTCGCGCAGGTCGTCGAGATCGGCGGTCGTTTCATCACCATGGTTCTCGTCATCGGGGAGAGGCCCGGAAATATCGACAGTCGGTTCCTGGTTGGACGATTCGAGCGCGGCGACCAGCTTCTGATAGGCATAGAGACTGGAGGCCGGCCGCAGATGCACCTTGTGCACGGCCTCGCCTGCCGCGTCGAAGAACTGCAGGCTGCGGCGGATCTCGTCGCCATCGCGCTTTTCCACGGCAAAGCCGTGTGCCCACACCTTCGGGAAGATGCGCAGATCGATGTTTTCGCCAAGCACCATGGCATTGTGGTTGCCGGTGACGACCTTGTCATAGACGCCGATCTTTTCGTGCACCGCGCTTTCATTGCGGGTCAGCGCCATGACCTCGCCGACCGCTTCGAGGCCGGTCAAAAGATCGTTGACACGCGGCTCGATGCGGACGACGCCATCGCCGCAATGCGCGGCGACCAACTCGGCCTCCGAAATGCCGAGCTGGGCAGCCAGATCACGCTCGCGCGTCTTCGGATTGTCTGTCCGTGCCCGCCGGATTTCATGCGGGGCGGGTTTTACGCGCTGGTCCATGTCTCGGTCCCTATTGCCTTGCCTTACTTGTTGAGAATGAGCTTGCCCTGCCGGGTGATCTTCAGCCGGTAGAGCGCGCCATGATGCTCGATGCCGATCTCGTGCTCGCCTTGGAACAGAGTGTTGCTGGACAGGGTTCGCACCGCCAGCGGAACCCGGTCGAAACGGGCGGAGGCATCGTCGGAACGGCGGACGCGATAGCGAAAATCGTTGGGATTGTGGGTGTTCATCTGGATGGATCCCTTTCCTGTGCCGGGCGTCTGGCTAGGCGTTGCGTAATCCGATTCATATCTTGACTTGAATAATCATGTTTACTAGTCAGTGCAATACCGGATTAAATGAGTCAAGATTTAAGACGCCGGACACGATCAAAAATGCCAGCCAGCCCCGGGCCAGCCAGCATGAAACCTGGATTTTGGAGTTGGGGCATGGGGTTGGTGAATTGGGAATGGCGCGGCCGGTCGGCGGCGAACGGCGCGGCGGCTTTGCTGGCAAGCGTGGCGGCGATTGCCTTGTCGGCGCAACTGGCCAACGCTCAGCAGGCGGCGGACCAGCAGACAGATCAAATGAAGAAGGCTGACGAAGCCGCACCAGCGGGCGCAACGCTGCTCGACAAGATCCTCGTCATCAGCCGCACCGGCGAGACGGCGATCGAATCGCTGGCTTCGGCCAGCCATGTCGATCAGGAACAGCTCGACCGCCGCATGGCGACGACGCCGAACGAGATGCTGCTCGGCGTGCCCGGTGTCGCGGCACAAGCCGACGCAAGGCGCGTCAGCACCAGCATCAATATCCGCGGCTTGCAGGATTTCGGTCGCGTCGCGGTCATCGTCGACGGCGCCCGTCAGAACTTCCAGCGTTCCGACCACGGCACCCAGTCGACCTTCTACATCGACCCCGAGCTCGTCAAATCCGTCGACGTGATCCGCGGTCCGGTCGCCAACACCTATGGCTCGGGCGCCATTGGCGGCGTCGTCTTCTTCGACACCAAGGACGCCGAGGATTTCCTCAAGCCGAACGAGACATGGGCCGGTTCCGTCACGGGACGTTATGAGAGCAACGGCAAGGGCTGGACATCAAGCGCATCCGGCGCCTATCGCTTCAACGAGAACTGGGATGCGCTGGGCAACATCGTCTACCGCAATTACGACGACTACAAGGATGGCGGTGGCGACACGGTCAAGGGCACCGGCTTCGATGTGCTCAGCGGCCTGCTCAAGACCACCATCCGGCCGACCGACAACAGTGAACTGAAGCTCGGCTGGGTCGGCTCAAGCGACGGCTGGAACGAAATCAGCGGCGGCGTGCCGGTCAATGACGTCGACCTGAAGTCGAACACCTTCACGGCCCGATACAACATCACGGACGAGGACAAGAGCTGGCTCGATCTCCACATCAACACCTCCTACAACAAGACCAACCTCGATCTGACCAGCCTTGTCCCGCAAAACCGGTTTGATCCGGTCACCGGTCTTCCCATTGTCTTGCCGGCGGGGTCACAGTCGACATTCGACGTCGGCACGACCGGCATCGACATCTGGAACACATCCCGCTTCGAAACGGGCGGCATCGCGCATGAGCTGACATATGGCGGCGACTGGGTCGGCGACAACGTCAAGACGGGCGGCGCGGCCGGCGGCGACAGCTTCTACACGCCGTCGGGCAAGCGCAACGTCTCCGGCACCTATGTCCAGGACAAGCTCACCTGGGAGTGGCTCGAAGTCATCGCCGGGCTGCGCTACGACAGCTACAGCCTCAAGGATGACACCCACGATATATCTGGCGACAAGGTGTCCCCGCGCATCACCGTCGGTGTCACGCCATTCGAATCCGCAGGCCTTGCGGGTCTTCAGTTTTACGGCACCTACGCCGAGGGCTATCGATCACCATCGATTACCGAGACTCTGATCAGCGGCAATCACCCGGCCGGCGTCAGCTTCCCGTTCCTGCCCAATCCCAATCTGCGGCCCGAGACCGGCAAGACGACCGAATTCGGCATCAACTACAAGCAGAACGACATCATCGAGGCTGGCGACGCGTTTCGTCTCAAGGCCGCGTATTTCAACAACGATGTCGATGACTATATCGATGGCGTGACGCTGTCGCCGTTCGATCCGACCAGCGGCTGCCCGTTCGGCCCAGGCATCCCGATCTGCTTCCAGTATCAGAACTTCGCCAAGGCCAAGATCAACGGCTTCGAGATGGAAGGCGTTTACGACGCGGCATGGGGCTATGCCGGACTTTCGGCCTCCACCATCAGCGGTCACACGATCTCATATGAAGGCGACCGGGCAGATCTCGCCACCATCCCCTCCTCCCAAGTCACGGCGCAGCTCGGCTTGCGCTTCCTCGAGGACAAGCTGACCGTCGGTGGCGAAGTGCAGTACAATGGCAAGCCGAAGGGCAATGCGGTGGCCAAGGACTACACGCTGGTCAATGCCTTCGCGAGCTATCAGGCGACCGACAATCTCAAGGTCGATTTCCGCGCCGACAATCTGTTCGATGTCAAATACGCCAACCCGCTCAACGGCGGCACGACGGTTGCGGTCTACGAGCCCGGCATCACGTTGAAGCTGGCGGCAACGATGCGGTTTGGAGGCTGACGACAATGACAAGCTTGACGACATCCCTTCGTCTGCTGACCTCGACGCTGGCGATGTCGCTTGCAATGGTTCCGGCGTGGGCACAAGTGTCCGCGCCGGTCCCCGCGCTCACCCTTGAACTCAACGGTGCGCAACCTTCCGACAAGGGTTGCCGCCTGACTTTCGTGGTCAACAACAATCTCGGCGCCGACCTGTCCAAGGCGGCGTTCGAGATCGCCCTGTTCAACGAGGCCGGCGTCGTCGACAGGCTGACCGTGCTCGATTTCAAGGAATTGCCGGCGGGCAAGACCAAGGTGACGCGTTTTGATCTGGCCGGTACCGAGTGCTCGAAAGTCAGCCGCGTGCTGATCAACAGCGCGACCGAATGCACCGGAACCGGCGTCGAACCGAATGCCTGCATGCGCAAGCTGAAGACGGGCACCAAGACCGGTGTCGCTTTCGGCGTCTGAGGTGGGATTGCATCCCGCAATCACGCGAAACACCGTGGCATGGCCGCTGGCCGCCTCCCATGCATTGTCGTTTGGACCAAGCGATCTTGATTTGACAATTCTGCTCTTGTCGCTGCAGGTCTCGTCACGAGACATGCAGGACATCAGCCCGCTCCCCGACGCCAGCGCCGAGCTGGCCATGAAGTCAACCGAGCCGCTTGCGGCGCCGCGCCTATCGGACTGGAACCGCAAATGGACGGCGGCGGTTGTCATCTCCTGCGCTCTCCACGCCGCGGTGGCAGCGGCTTTTCTGATCTCGCCCTCAGGGACATCCAGTTTCCAGGACGCAATGCATGCGGAAGGCAGCGATCAGTCCGGCACCAATGTGGTCGGCAACGCGCTGGATAAGGACCCCGCGGCAATAAATGTCGCGCTGGTGCCGAACCCGCAACCGGCCAAACCAGAGCCAGCAAAGCCGGCCAAGCCGGCGCCGCCAACAGAACCTGCGCAGCCCGCCCGGGAAGCGGCGAAGCCGCCGCTCAAGCCTTTGCCGGAACCTGTCAAACAGCAGACGATCACCCCGGACATATTGGTGGCCGGCGCCCCACGCCCGGATGACCAGAGCGTGTCTCCCAAGACCGAACCGCCGGCACAGCCGACGGTTCAGGCCGAGAGGACCGAGGCGCCTGTGGCCGTTCCGGAGCAGCCGCCGATCCCCAGCGCCAGGCCAACTCCGGCAGTTGCCCCAGCAACTGCAAGCGAACCATACGAGAAGCGCGGCACAGCGGACGGCCGCGAAATAGAAGCGGCAATTGCCAGCAAAGGCAGAAAACAAACCGATGCCGGCAACGCGGCAACGTCTCGCTATAGCGGCGAGGTGGCCAACAAATTGGCTCGCGCCAATCGCCGCGTTTCGAAAGCCGCGCAGTCGACAGCCCGCAACAACGCTATGGTGGTATTTGTGGTGCTGGCCAATGGAAACATCAGCGACTTGCAACTTGCCAAAAGCTCAGGCTCTCCGGAACTCGATCAATTCGCGTTGGAGCTGGTGCGAAAGCAGGCACCCTTCCCTCCCATTCCGCCGGAGACCGGAATGTTAAGCTGGCGGTTCAAAGCACCAATCGGCCCATTCTGAGTCTCCGTCGACCGTTATGCCATCCATCGATCGTCAAGCATGAAAGGAATCACGATGTACATCGCCATGAATCGCTTCAAGGTGCAGGCCGGCTCGGAGAGCGATTTCGAGGCCGTGTGGAAGAACCGCGACTCCAGCCTCGCGGAGATGAAGGGGTTTAGGGAATTCCATCTGCTGCGTGGCCCGGTCAACGAGACCGAAGGTTACACGCTGTTTGCGTCGCACACGGTGTGGGCGAGCCATGATGATTTTATCGCCTGGACCAAATCGGAGAATTTTCGGGCCGCCCACCGAAATGTCGGCACGACAAAGGTCCATTATCTCGGCCACCCCCAGTTCGAGGGGTTTTCGGTCGTCGAAGGCGCGTAATGCATGTCGCCCAAAAGTGGTCCCGGTTTTGGGACAACGACATGCATAAAAACAAAAGAGTTAGAGCCATTCATCGTTTCCACGAAACGGTGAATGGCTCTAACTCTGGCCGGGTCAGGCTCCGGCCAGCAGGCTCGCATTGCCCCCGGCAGCCGTCGTATCGACGCAGACGGCCCGCTCATGCGCATAGGCCGCTGGGTTCAGCACCTCGCTGACCAGCGGTATGATCGGGCCGGAGCGGTCGGCGATGACCTTGCGAACGATGCGCGCGGCCTCGGGCGTGCCGGAAAAGGCGACGACATCGACGCGCAGCGAACGCGCTTCGACCGGATCAGGGCGGCCGTCGATAGCTGCCAACGGCAGGCCCTTGCCGGTCAGCGGGGAGAGCGCCGCCGGGGCGCCGGGCGCCACGGCCAGCACCGCATTGCCGGCGGCGAGTGCCTGGATCGTCTGCGCGAGCAGCGTATCGCCATCGGGACCAAGGCATAGCACTCGTCCGCGTGGCGACAGCGAGAGCGTGTTGGCTTCGCCGGTCGGTCCCGGCAGGTCGACCTGGCCGAAGTCGATCCCGGAGGCAGCGCCAATGGCCGCGGCACCCTTGCCGCGCAGATGCTTCCTCAGAATGGCGATCCGGTCCGGGCGCGTCGACCAGCCGCCAAGTGTGGGATCAGGCAGATTATCGGCAAGTTCGGTCGCCGTCACCTTATGGCCATCCTGCACATGGGTTCCGGCCTCCGGCCCTTTGCGGAAGCGCCTGAGATAGTGCGGACCGCCAGCCTTGGGTCCGGTGCCGGACAGCCCCTCCCCGCCAAACGGCTGCGAACCGACCACGGCGCCGATCTGGTTGCGGTTGACATAGATGTTGCCGGCATGGATGCCGTCGACGAAATGCTGCACGCGGCCCTCGATGCGGGTGTGCAGGCCGAAGGTCAGGCCATAGCCCTTGCGGTTGATGGCGGCGATGACCGCATCGATCTCGTCGGCGTCGAACGTGGCGACATGCAGCACCGGCCCGAACACCTCGCGCTCCATGTCCTCGATACCCTTGACCCGGAAGACGTGCGGCGCGACGAAGCGGCCCTCCTTGGGCGCTTCAAGCTTGGCGATCAGCCGGCCCTGCAGGCCCATTTTCGTGCAGTACTCGCGAATCGAGCTTTGCGCCTCGTCGTCGATGACAGGCCCGACATCGGTCGAAATCCGCCAGGGATCGCCAATATTGAGCGCTTCCATGGCGCCCTTCAGCATCTCCAGCATCTTCTTTTCGACGTCCTTCTGCACATAGAGCACGCGCAGCGCCGAGCAGCGCTGGCCGGCACTCTGGAAGGCCGAGGCCAGGATGTCGCGCACCGCCTGTTCGGGCAGCGCGGTGGAATCGACGATCATGGCGTTGAGACCGCCGGTCTCGGCGATCAGCATGGCGTCGGGCGCGGCCGTCTCGGCCAGTTGTTTCTCGATCAGCTTCGCGACCTCGGTCGAGCCGGTGAAGCAGACGCCGGCAATGCGCGGATCGGCAGTGAGCGGCCCGCCGACCGATGGGCCGTCGCCCGGCAGAAGCTGAATGACGTCTTGCGGCACGCCGGCCTCGCGCAGCAGCTCGACGGCGCGGAAGGCGATCAGCGGCGTCTGCTCGGCCGGCTTGGCGATGACCGAATTGCCGGTGACGAGTGCCGCCGCGATCTGGCCGGTGAAGATGGCGAGCGGGAAGTTCCACGGCGAAATGCAGACGATGGCGCCACGCGCTTGCGTGCCGGCCTCCGCATTGGCCGCCTCAGTGGCGTAGTAGCGCAGGAAGTCGACGGCTTCGCGCACTTCGGCTACGCCGTCGGCCAGCGATTTGCCGGCCTCTCGGGTGGCGAGCGCAAAGAACTCGACGGCATTCGCCTCGTAGAGATCGGCGGCGCGGTTGAGGATCGCGGCGCGCTCGGTCACGGGACGTTTCGCCCAGGCCGGCTGCGCTTCCACCGCAAAGCGCACGGCGGTCGCCACCTGCTTGGCGGCGGCTTCGCTGACGGTGCCGACCACTTCGGAGGGCTTTGCCGGGTTGACGATCGGGCGCTGCTTGCCATAGCCGGCAGCCCGCGTGATCGGCTTGGCATGCCAGCGGTCGGGACCAGCGAATGCAGCCCTGGCCTTGTCGATCGCCGCCAGCGTCACCGTGTCGGTGATATCAAATCCCTTCGAGTTGCGACGGCCGTCGCCAAAAATCTGGGACGGCCGGGGAATCGCGGGGTTGGCGGCGGGGCCTTGGCTTTCGACGGTTTCGAGCGGATCGCGGGCAATGTCCTCCGGCTCGACGTCCTCGTCGGTGAGTTGGTGCACGAAGGAGGAGTTGGCACCGTTCTCCAGCAGTCGGCGGACCAGGTAGGCGAGCAGATCGGAATGCGCACCGACCGGTGCATAGATGCGGCAGCGCGTGCCTTCGGCCCGGCGCACCGTCTCGTGCAGAGCCTCGCCCATGCCGTGCAGGCGCTGGAACTCGAAGGTATCGCGATTGTCCGCCATCGACAGAATGGCGGCGACGGTGTGGGCATTATGGGTGGCGAATTGCGGATAGATGCGGTCGGTCATGCCAAGCAGTTTTTTCGCGCAAGCGATATAGGAGACATCGGTGTTGGCCTTGCGCGTGAAAACGGGGTAGCCGGTCAACCCCAGCGCTTGTGCCCGCTTGATCTCGGTGTCCCAATAGGCGCCCTTGACCAGCCGCACCATGATGTTGCGGTCGTATTTCCTGGCCAATGCGTAGAGCCAGTCGATGGCGTAGGCCGCGCGTGGCCCATACGCTTGCACCACCACACCAAAACCGTTCCAGCCGGCGAGTTCCGGCTCGGCCAGCACCCGCTCGATGACGTCGAGCGACAGATCGAGGCGATCCGCCTCCTCGGCATCGATGTTGAGACCCATGCGCGAATGCCGCGCGGCAAGCGCCAGCGACAGCAGACGCTCGGCCATCACAGGCAGCATCTCGTCCTTCTGCGCCACCTCATAGCGCGGATGCAGCGCCGACAGCTTGACCGAGATGCCGTGGTTCTGGCGGATATCAGGGCCATTGGAACCGGCGTCGAGCGAGGAAATCGCGTCGGCATAGGCCTTGTGGTAGCGCAAGGCGTCGGCCTCGGTGCGGGCCGCCTCGCCAAGCATGTCGAACGAATAGAGATAGCCCTTCTGCGTCATTGACCGGCCGCGCTTGACTGCCTCGGCGATGGTGCGGCCGAGCACGAACTGCTCGCCCATCTCGCGCATGGCCGCGGCCACCGCCTTGCGGATGACCGGCTCGCCCAACCGCCTCACCATGGAGCGCAGCGTGCCTTCGATGCCGCCCTCGCCTTCGTCAAGCACACGGCCGGTCAGCATCAGCGCCCAGGTCGAGGCGTTGACGAAAATGGAGCTCGAGCCGCCCGAATGCGCTGACCAGTCGTGCGGCGCGATCTTGTCGGCGATGAGGTCGTCCATCGTCTCGGTGTCGGGCACGCGCAACAGCGCCTCGGCCAGGCACATCAGCGCCACGCCTTCCTTGGTGGAGAGACCGTAGGCGGAGAGGAAGACTTCCATCAGCCTTGGATCCGACGAGCCGCGCACCGCCCGCACCAGATCGGCGGCGCGGGCCGAGATCGCCTTGCGGTCTTTCGCGGAAAGCCCTGTCGCCTCGGCCAGTCGCTTCACGGCCTCGTCTTCGTCGGGCAGGTAGTTGGCGCGGATCTGCTGGCGGATGGCATCGAGCGATGGCATGGCGGTTCCGTGGATCGAACAAAGGGGATCGGGCCGGCGGTCACCGGACCGAATGGCGCAAGCTAGCACAAGTTCGAAATTTCAGCCGGTCCAAAGAAATCGACATTGCAGCTCATTTGCCCTATCTTGAGCACCTAGAAGTTGACATATGGACTGAAACTCCGATGATAGAAGACCAATTGGACCGCATCGACAGGAATATCCTGGCGGCGCTGGCAAGCGATGGCCGGCTTTCCATGTCAGAACTGGCCGCAAAGGTCGGCCTGTCGAAGACGCCGGTCCAGGCGCGGGTGAAGCGACTGGAAAAGGACGGCTACATCAGGGGCTATCAGGCGATCATCGACCGCGAGCGTATGGGCGAAGGCCATGTCGCCTTCGTCCAGGTGAAATTGTCCGACACCCGATCCGCCGCGCTCGACGCCTTCAACCGATCCGTGCAGGCCGTGCCGGAGATCGAACAATGCCACATGATGGCGTCGAGCTTCGATTATCTGCTGAAAGTCCGCACCCGGGATATCGCCGCCTACCGCCGCGTCTTGGGCGAGCGCATTTCCGCCCTGCCCCACGTCGCCCAGACCTCGACTTTCGTGGCAATGGAGACGGTCAAGGATCGATGACCATGATCCCGAAAAGTGGAAGCCGTTTTCGGACAAGATCATGGTCAAACAAAAAGAAAAATAGAGCCCCATCCCGATACATCGGGATGGATCGGGCTCTAACTCACTCCGAAAGCGTCTTCAGGAAAGCCACCAGCGCCGCGCGCTCTCGGTCTGAAAGCTCCAGCGGGTGAACTTCGGACGTTCCCTCGACGCTGGGCGCCGCCTTGGCGTAGTGCGCCACCACCTCGTCGAGCGACGAAAACTGTCCGGCATGCATATAGGGCGGCCGCGTTGCCGCTCCGCGCAGCGACGGCGTCTTGTAAGCGCGGATGAGTTCCGGTGCGGATTTGACCATGAAGCGCAACTCGCCGCAGGCGCCGGCGTCGCCATCGCGATAGGCGCCGAAGCAGTTGAACGGGTCGGCCTCGACTTGGGCCACGGCATCGATGCGGCCGCGATCCGGCGGCAGGCCCGCAACGGGGGGCACGCCGGTGTTGTGAAAGCCGTTGTCGGTGAAGCGCGGGCCGTTGTGGCAGGTCACGCAGTTGGCCTTGCCGATGAACAGTTTCAGCCCAAGGATTTCCTCCTTCGAGAAGACGGCATCGCCCTTCGGCCCGGCGCCGGTGACGAGGTCCAGCGCAAACCGATCGAAGCGCGTCGGCGCCGGCTCGATCGACCGTTCGAAAGCGGCGATCGCCTTGCCGATATTGGCAAAGACGCCGTTGATGGCGTCACGCTGCGCACCGCTCATCGCGTCCCAGGCAGCCTTCTCAGCATCGTTTCCAAGCGGGCTGGCATTCGCCGGCATGCCGGAAAAATCGGGCAGCGGCCCGAAGATGCGCTCATAGCGTTCGCCGAAGCGCGCCTTGATGTAATGGGCGTAGGCGGTGCGGTTTCCTGCCTGCTCCAGCGGGTTTTCGAGCGGCGTCAGCGCTTGCGCCCACAGGCTGTCGCGGCGGCCATCCCAGAAGAACCAGGGATCGCGCGCCACGCGGGCCAGCGGCATTGTGCGCCGGTTGGTGTGGCCGACGCCGACGGCTTGTGGCAGGTCGTCCTGGAATTGCCGGTCGATCTTGTGGCAGGTCGAACAGGATACCGTGCCGTCACGGCTCATGCCCTGATCGAAGAACAGCGTCGAACCGAGTGCGGCGGCGGCCGGCACATCGGCAAAACGGTTGGTGGTGTCGGGTTTCAGCGGCGGCAGTGCCGACAGCGCCAGCGAGGCGATGGTCTTCTTCTCTGCGTCGGAAAAGTCAGGCTTGCCGCAACCGGCAAGGATAACGGCAACCATCAGCGCCAGAAAACGTGAAAGCCGCCTCATTTCTTGCTCACAGCACCACGTTGAAGAGCACGGTGTCGGAACCGGCGGTGGCCGAAATTGCGAAATGCAGCTGCCACCAGCCGCTCATGGTGAATTTTATCCCTTCGATCCGATAACGGCCGTCGCCGAGATAGTCGGTCGCCTGCGGGCTGGTCGGCAGGCCGTGACTGTGCAGCGGCATGCCGCCGGAGATCGCGATCGCGGCCCCTTCCACCGGCGCTCCAGACTTTGTCTTCAGCGTCAGCAGCCAGGATTGCAGTTGGCCTGGCCGCACAACGCCCCGCTCCGGCAAAAAACTTGCCACGAACAGCCCGTTGTCGGTGTTCTTCGTCCGCGAAATATCGGGGCCGGCAGAATGCGACGACCGCGGCGCCGTCAGATAGACGACCGCGAGAATGCCGACCAGCAAGGCAGCCAGACCAAGACCTGCCAGGAGATAGCGCCATATCGATGCCAAACCGTTTCCTCTTCTGCGGACAACGCTCTGCCGGACGGATCGCATCCCGCCAGCTGTGAAAAAACGCCATGGCGGAAAAAACCCTGCTTGCCAAGCATGGCGCTGCCGATGGCAAAAAGCTACAGCACCGAGATCACTGGAGGATTGCAGATGGCGGGAAACGGCGTCGCCTCGATCGGCGAATGCATGCTCGAACTGTCGGGCCAGACGGGACCGAACTGGCGCATGGGCTTTGCCGGCGACACGTTCAACACGCTGTGGGCGCTGCACGCGTTGAGCACTGAGCGGCCGGCAACCTATGTCTCGGCCTTCGGCGATGATCCGTTCTCGCAAGGCCAGATCGGTTTCTTCGCCGAAAACGGCATCGGCATCGGTTCTAGCCCGGTCATAGCGGGCGCGCGGCCCGGCCTCTATGCCATCACGCTCACCGGGGCCGAGCGTTCCTTCACTTATTGGCGTGGCGATGCCGCCGCGCGGCAGCTCGCCTCGGACCCGGTTGCACTGTCGAAAAACCTGGAAAATCAGGCGCTTGTCTATTTCAGCGGAATCACTTTGGCAATTCTGGACGAGACCGCGCGCGCCGCATTGCTGGCGGCCGTCGGCAAGGCGCGCTCAGCCGGCTCGACAATCGCCTTCGACCCCAATTATCGGCCGCGGCTCTGGCGCAATCGCGAGGAGGCGCAGGCAGCGATCGTCGAAGCTCTTGCCGTCACCGACATTGCACTGCCGACCTTCCCCGACGAGCAGATGCTGTTCGGCGATGCAACACCGCAAGCGACCGCCGAGCGGCTCGGGCAACTGGTCGATGAGGTCATCGTCAAGAATGGTGAAGCGCCGGCACTGATTGCCCAGGGAGAAACGCTGTGTGAGGTCCCGGCGATCCATGTCGCCGACCCCGTCGATACGACCGGCGCTGGCGATTCCTTCAACGGCGGCTACCTTGCGGCTCGACTTGCCGGGCACGACCCGCTGGAAGCCGCGCGCCGTGCCCATCGCGTCGCCGCCGCCGTTGTCCAGGTGCGCGGCGCACTGGCGCCGTTCCAGACGCTGCGAGCGGCTTTCGAAGGCTAAGCTAAGGTCTGTCGAGATTCAGGTCAGGCCGAGCCGAAAACAGTAGATTCCGAGAACCGGAGCGGAGCGTACTTTGGGTACGCGAGCACCGGAAGCCCAGGAAACTGCTGTTTGCAGGCCGGCCTCACCTGAATATCGGCGGACCTTAAGGCAGCCGGAAACGATATTCAGTCACATGATGGTAGATCGCGCCCGGCCACAGCGTTGCCTGCGGGAAATAGGGCCGGTTCGGCGCATCCGGCCATATCTGCGGCTCCAGGCAGAAACCGCAAAAGGCCTTGTAGCTGCGCCCTTCCAGTCCGGTGCGCGGCGTCACATACTGACCCGTATAAAGCTGAACGCCGGGCTCGGTGGTCCAGACCTCCATCTCGACACCGGAACTGGCGCCTTGAACCCATGCCGCCTGCTTGAGGGGTCCACGTGACGAGGCGAGGCAAAAATTCTGGTCATAGGGCAGTTGCTCGCCCTCGGTCTCCATGCGTAGCAGCCGCGCCTGGCGGAAATCGAACGGCGTGCCGTCAACCGGCTTGACTACCCCTGTCGGGATCATGTCGCCATCGACCGGCAGATAGGCACCGGCATTCAGCATCATCCTGTGGTCGAGAATGTCGGAAGCGCCACCATCATCCAGGTTGAAATAGGAATGCTGGGTGAGGTTGCACAGCGTCGGCTCCTCGCAGGTGGCGGTCAGCTCGACGCTGAGCGTGCCAGGAATCTTCAGCCGATAGGTGCAGGTGACGTCGAGCGCGCCGGGAAAGCCCATCGTGCCATCGGGGTCATGCAGCGTCAGCGTGACGAAATCCCTGCCATGCAGCGAAACCGCCCACGGCCTGTGAGAATAGCCCTGCGAGCCACCATGCAACGTATGCTTGCCGAGGAAATTTTGCTCGGTCTGATAGCGACTGCCGGCGATGGTGAAACGGCCGTCGCGGATGCGGTTGGCATAGCGGCCGACGACCGCGCCGAAGAAGGCCGTATCGGTCTCATAGTATCCCAGATTGTCATAGCCGAGCACCAGCGGCGCATCGTGCCCAGTCAGGCGCAGATCCTGGATGATCGCCCCCAGGCCAAGGATGTTGGCGGTGATACCGCCGCCCCTGATCGTGAAGCGCCGCACCGCCTCGCCTGCCTGCGTCGTACCGAAAACCTCGCCGTCCTTCATCGCCATGCCCGCAAATGCCAGTTGATCCAGTCGGCTGGTTTTACCATGCAAGATGGGCAGGCCATTGGCCTCCCCATCTCAGGTAGCTAATCAGAGGCCGAGGCCGCCGATGCAGACATATTTGGTGTCGAGGTAATCCTCGATGCCCTGATGCCCGCCTTCCTTGCCGAGACCCGATTCCTTGACGCCGCCGAACGGCGCCTCCGGCGTGGTGATAAGGCCTTCATTGACACCGACCATGCCGTATCTGAGCCCTTCCATGACGCGGAAGGCGCGGCCGAGATCGCCGGTGTAAAAATAGCAGGCGAGGCCGAATTCGGTGTCGTTGGCGAGCGAGATGGCTTCCTCTTCGGTCTCGAACTTGAACACCGGTGCTACCGGGCCAAAGATCTCTTCCTTCATGAATCGCATCTTGGGTGTCGCGTTGGCGATGACAGTCGGCTGAAAGAACGAACCGCCGAGCGCATGGCGCTTGCCACCGGCGACGACCTTGCCGCCCTTGGAAGTCGCGTCGGCGATCAGTTCCTCGACCTTCTCGACCGCCTTCTCGTCGATCAGCGGTCCCTGCTGCACGCCGTCCTCGAGGCCGGAACCGACCTTAAGCCCGTCGCTGGCGGCGGCGAGCTTCTCGACGAACTTGTCATATACACCAGCCTGGACCAGGAAGCGGTTGGTGCAAACGCAGGTCTGGCCGGAATTGCGATACTTGGCGGTGATCGCACCGGCGACGGCACGCTCGAGATCGGCGTCGTCGAAGACGATGAACGGCGCGTTGCCGCCGAGTTCCATCGACACCTTCTTGACGGTGACGGACGACTTCTGAATGAGAAGCTTGCCGACCTCGGTCGAGCCGGTGAAGGTGATCTTCGACACCAGCGGATTTGCGCAAATCTCGTCGCCGATCTCGCTGGCCGAGCCGGTCAGGATGTTGATGACGCCCTTGGGGAAGCCGACTTCCTCGGCGAGCGCGCCCCAGGCAAGGCCCGAGTAAGGCGTCTGCGAGGCGGGCTTTACGACCGCGGTGCAGCCGGCGGCGAGCGCCGGGCCGAGCTTGCGGGCCAGCATCGAGGACGGGAAATTCCACGGGGTGATGGCGGCGATGACGCCGACCGGTTCCTTGGTGACGAGGATGCGGCGATCCGCCCATGGCGACGGTACGACGTCGCCATAGGTGCGGCGGCCTTCCTCGGCGAACCAAAGGATGTAGGACGCGGCCGAGCCGATCTCGCCCTTCGATTCGAACAGCGACTTACCCTGCTCGATGGTCAGCAACTCGGCCAGCACATCCTGATTGTCCATCATCGCGTCGTGCAGCTTGCGCAGCAGCTTCGAGCGCTCGAGCGCGGTGGTCTTGCGCCACGACTTGAAGGCGGCATCGGCGGCTTCGATGGCGCGGCGCGTCTCGGCCTTGCCCGACTTCGGTACGGTGCCGATCTTGAGGCCGGTGGCCGGATTGTTGACGTCGACCGTCTGGCCGCTGTCGGCCTGCACCCATTCGCCATTGATGAGATTGGCCTGCCGCATGAAATGGCTGGTTTTCTGAAGCATGGTCTATCCTCCGTTCGGCGCGCTGACGGCCGGTCTGTGAAGTCTTCGGTGAGCGTGCGCCATGGACTGGGGCCGGCACGCCGGAGCCACTGCTCTTTACCTAGGGCAAGGCCCGCAAGCAATCGCTACATGGCATATAGGGGTTGGACCAGCCCGAGGCGAGAGCAGGCCGGTGTGCATCCTGACCTATCAGAAAACGTGGAGCACCACCGTCAGCCAAAAAGCGGTGGTGACGGCGGCGCAGGCGGTGGCGATGGTCATCTGGTTCGACGCCAGCGCCTGGCCGGTGTTGAACTGCACCGCGATCAGATAGGAATTGACGCCGGATGGCATCGCGGCCACCATCACCGCCACCTTGGCGGTCAAGGGCGGCAGGCCGAGCAACCAGACGAAGGCGAGGACCAGCGCCGGCATCAGGAACAGCTTCAGCGCCGAAAGCACCAGCGCCGGCCTGACATTGCCCGAAATGCCGAAGCGGCGCAGGCTGAGCCCCATGGCGAACAACGCCACCGGCCCCGCCGTACCGGCCAGCGCATCGACCAGGCGCATGGCGACATCAGGCAGCGGGGCACCGGTGATGCGCCATGCAAGCCCTGCCAGAATGCCAATGATCAACGGATTCATGAAAAGCCGCTTGAGGAAGCTATGGATAACGCGCAAGGGATGCACCGGATCGCCGCTGGCGCGGCCGAAGGCTTCGAACAACACGATCGAGGCCATCAGCATGATCGGCAGATGCACCGAAACCAGCAAGGACAGCACTTCAAAACCATCCGCTCCGAATATGCCGAGGATAAAGGGAGCGCCGAGCAGCACGATATTGGAAAAGGCCGATGAAACTCCGCCGACGACGCCGGCGCGTGCATCTCGCCCAAATATCCGCGTGGTGACGAGATGGCCGGCGGCCCAGGTGATTGCCACGGCCGCGAAATAGGCGCCCCACAGCGACCAAGGTGCCACTCCGTGGAAATCCGCGTTCACCATGGTCTGGAACAACAGCAGCGGCATCGCTACGCTTACCGCGAAATCGGCTATGCCCTCGCCGCTCGCCGGCTTCAGATAGCCGGTGAACCCGGCGAGGTAGCCGAGCGCGACAAGGCTGAAGACGAAAAGGACGGTTTCGGTGAGCGGAGACATTTTTCCCGTGATAGGCGAGCCACGCTCGCGGCGCAATCGCGCCCGAATTTGATCATGCCCGAATTTGATCATGCCCGAATTTGATCATGGTAGACTGGCAGCATTGTAGAGGGTTTGGATCATCAGGGCGGACACCTAACGACAAATGGCCTTTGTCGAAACCTTGAAGCGCAATCTTTTGCGGCAGGCGTGGCTGACGGCTTTCGTCGCCGCACTGATTTGCCTTGCCGTGACGGCGCTTGCTATAGCCGAAACCAAAAGCCTCAAGGGCGTGGCGCTGATCATCGGCCAGTCGAAATACGAGCACATAGCCGCGCTGCCCAACCCGGCCAATGACGCCCGCGACATGGCCAAGATGCTGACCGATCTCGGCTTCGATGCCCGCAGCGTCACCGATCGCGACGCCGCGAAGCTGAAGCGCGACCTGGAGCGCTTCTCGGAAGATGCCGAAGGCGCCGATGTCGCCTTCATCTATTATTCCGGCCACGGCATCGAGGCCGGCGGCGAGAACTATCTGGTTCCAGTCGATGCCGACGTATCGTCCCTCGGAGATGCCAACCAGGCGCTTGTGCCGATTTCCGCCGTCATGGACGCGCTGAAAGCGACCGTGCCTGTGACGATCGTGCTGCTCGATGCCTGCCGCACCAATCCGTTCCCCGCGGATGCCGTGGTGCGGCGCGCGCCGACCGCCTCCGCCTCGCCGATTGGTGCCGGCGGTCTGGAGCCGGTACGCGGCGCCAAGGCGCTCGGCAATACGCCGGCGGCCGATGCGAGCCTGGGCACCGTGGTCGGCTTCGCCGCCGAGCCGGGCCGTCCAGCGCTCGATGGCACCGCCGGCGAAAACAGCCCTTACGCGTCCGCCCTGCTGCGCCACCTCGCGGCGATGAAGGGCACCGAGTTCGGCTCGGTCATGCGCATGGTGACCGAGGAGGTCTATCTCGACACCAAGGCAAAGCAGCGCCCCTGGGTCAATGAAAGCCTGCGCCGACTGCTCTATTTCGGCGTCGCGCCAGCGGAGCCGACCGGCGACGACGGGCTGATCACGGGCGAGCGCCGCCAGCTGCTCTTGACCATTTCCGAGCTGCCCGACCCGAAACGGGCGCAAGTGGAACTGGCCTCGCTGCAGGAAGGCGTGTCGCTCGATGCACTCTATGGCGTGCTGAAGGCGCTCGGCACGGAAAGGATCCCCGAAGATCCGACCGACCTGCAAAAAGTGCTCGACGCGCAGGCTGAACGCCTGAAGAAGATGATGTCCGAGCGCGCCGCGCTGCGCACCGACGATCCGGAGATCAAACGGCTGGTCGCCTCCGCCGACAAGGCGATCGGCCAGGGCGCCATCGTGACGGCGCGGAAATTCCTCGACGACGCCGTCGGCCGGGTCGAGCAGACGAACGATGCGGTTGATGAGGCCGAGGATCTCGTCAAGCAGAAGCGTCTTGCCGATGCCGCGATCTACGCCAGACGCGCCGATGCCTCGGGGCTGGTCTTCGACTACAGATCCGCCGCCGCCGATTATGCCAAGGCTTTCTCGCTGGCCGAAAAATGGGACGACAAACTGCGCTGGAACTACAAAAACCAGGAGGCCGAGGCGCTGAACGCTTACGGCTACGCCACTGGTGACCTGGATGCGCTGCAAAATTCCATCGAGGCCTATCGAACCATCCTGAACTTCATCCCCAATGGCGAACAGAATCGCGACTGGGCGATCACCCGCAACAACATGGCGGTTGTGCTGCAGACCATCGGCGAGCGCGAGACGGAGACCGCGCGCCTTGAAGAGGCAGCGCGGATCTTTCGCGATTCCCTTGTCGTGTTCGAGCGCGAGAAGGACGATCTCAACTGGGCCGCCGCGCAGAACAACCTAGCCAATGTGCTGTTGAAAATCGGCGAACGCGAGAGCGATCCTAAGCGCCTGAATGAAGCAGTGGTGGCGATGCGCGCTACACTTGAGAAGCGGCCGCGCGACAAGGTGCCGCTCGACTGGGCGGCTTCGCAAAACAACCTCGGCCTGGCGCTCTATGCACTGTCCGAGCGTGAGACCGCCGGCGAGCATCTGACGCAAGCCGAAGCCGCCTACCGGCTGGCGCTTGAGGAATACACGCGCGAAAAAGCACCGGTGGAATGGGCGATGGTCGAGAACAATCTCGGCAACACGCTTGTGTCGCTTGGCATCCAGCTCAACGACAACGCAACCATCAACGAGGCGGCCGACGCCTTCCGGGCCGCGCTAGAGGTGCGAACCCGTGAAACCTTCCCGGTCTCGTGGGCAACCAGCCGGCTCAACCTCGGCAACGCGCTAAGCGGTGTCGCCCGCTTCGATATGGGAACCGGCGCGCTCGAAGAGGCGGCGGCGGCCTATGACGATGCACTGACGGTGTTTACCCGGCAGCGTTTTCCGATGGACTGGGCGTCGGCGCAGAACAATCTCGGTTCGATCTACCAGACGCTTGGCCAGCGCACCCAAGACACGGCCAAGCTCGAGCAATCGGTGAGCGCCTTCCAGGCCGCGCGGCGGGTCTATGTCAGGCGAAAATTCCCGCTCGACTGGGCAATGAGCCACTACAATCTGGGCAACACGCTGCAGCTTCTCGGCGGTGTGACCGACAAGCCGGAACATTACGGCGAGGCCATTGCCGCCTACCGCGATGCGTTGCGCGAGTACAAGCGCGAGACGAACCCGCGGCAATGGGCGCTGAGTGAGGCCGGTCTCGGTTCGGCGCTGCACTGGCTGAGCATGAGCGATGCCAATCCCAAAACCCTGCAGGATTCAATCGCGGCCCGGCGGGCAGCGCTTGAGGTGCTGACTATCGAAGCAGCCCCCATAGATTGGGCCAACGCTCAGAACGGCATAGGCATGAGTCTTCTCAACCTCGGCAATCTCGAACGCACCGATAAATACCTCAATGACGCAGAGGCAGCCTTCACGGCGACGCTGAAGGTATTCACCCGCGAGAGTCAGCCCTTGCAGTGGGCCTTCGAACAGAACAACCTCGGCGACGTCCATTGGAACCACGCCAGTTACGGCGCGGGTAAGCCGGAATATCTGAAAGCCATCGAATTCTTCGAGAACGCCAAGCGGGGGTTTACCGAAGCCGGCTACACGATGCCCATTCCGTTGACCGACCAGAAAATCGATCTGGCGAAGAAGCAGATGGCCAAGAAGTAGGGCTCCGCCCGACCGCGCCTTGTCTTTCGGATGGCTTTACGTCCCTATATGTCCGGTCACCGGAACCCATTGCCGGGAACCGGAGAAGGATAGCCTATGATTCGATTTGTGCTGGCTTTGCTTCTGCTGGCCATCCCGGCCGCAGCCCACGCCACCGACGCCGGCTGGGCGCTATTACGCGACGGCGGCCATGTCGTGCTGCTGCGTCATGCCATGGTCACCGGCACCACCGATCCGGTCAATTTCGACATCGACAGCTGTGCCACCCAGGTCAACCTGTCGGCGCGCGGCAAGCAGCAGGCGAGCAAGATTGGCGCCTTGTTCGCCGCTCGTGCAGCACCCATCGAGCGCGTGCTGTCCAGCCGCTACTGCCGCTGCCTCGACACCGCCCGCATCGCTTTCGAGGCCGAACCGAAGCTGTTTGCGCCGCTTGACCTCCTGAAGGGCGACGAGACGCAAAAAGCCGCTCAGATCGCAGCGATCCTGAAGGAGATCCGCGACTATTCCGGCTCCGACAATCTGGTCATGGTCACCCATCTGGAAAATATCCAGGCCCTGACCGGCGTTTCGCCCCGCGAAGGCGAGGCCGTGGTCGTAGAGCCGCAGGGCGATGGCCTGCGCGTACTCGGCCGCGTCACCTTCTGAAGTTCCGACGCTCCCTTCAGCATTGGATCGATGTTGCCGAAATGCCACCATTGAAAGAAGCCGCAAATCCGCCACGACAATGCTGCTTGCGACAACCCGTCGCAGGGGCTATAGGCGCGCTCCCGGTCACGAGAACCGAAGTGAGCACAACGGTTGGAGCTTTCGTCTCCGCCCGTGCAGGCGGCTTTGCCGCCCTGTATACGGCGCCGCTTTGGGGATTGGGATCGCGGATGTAGCTCAACTGGGAGAGCGCCGGACTTTATCCGGAGGTTGTGGGTTCGAGTCCCGTCGTCTGCACCACGGATAGCTCAGCTGGAAGAGCATCAGATCGAGAATCTGACTGTCGAAGGTTCGATCCCTTCTCCATTGGCCTGATAAGCCAGCACCCTGCCAGGTGTTATCTGAAAAACGGTCCGGGGACTGGAATGCGAAAGACTGGACGGATGGCCCAAGCCCCTCGGGCACGGATCATCCCGAAAATCTGACGCCATCGGCTCGCGGCCAGGCCCGCGGTGACGATCAAGGCGCAGTTTAGCCGGCAAAGGAAGCTTCGGCTTCCGGAGCCCGCTTCGCTGCCCCGCGATCCGCTCCCGAAGGTCCGCCACGGATTGATGCCACCAGTCCCGGGATCATTCGTGCCCGGACGATGACGCAAGACGACGATGTGAAACGAGAAACGAAGGGAAGATCGACGCATGACTTGACGCCTCGCATGGGGCCATGCCCGACAGGAGTAAGACAATGACTGTTCTCGACAAGGTTCTTGGACGCGAGCGCGTCCTCGTAAGGGAAAACGAACGTGCCCTCGCCCTCCACAAGGGTGAGATCAAGGCTGTCCTGATGCCGGGCGAAAATTGGCTCGCCAACCGGCGCGGCAGCCTTGAAGTGTCCCGTCACGATCTGAAGAACCCGGAATTCGTTTCGGCATACGAGAAGGCGTTGTTCGACAAGTTCCCGGAAGTGGCCGCGCGTCATTTCACCGTGGTTCGCACCGGGCGAACGGACGTCGCCGTCATCGAGCGTGACGGCAATTTGCACGCCGTTCTGGCGCCGGATCGCAAGCTCGTGCTGTGGACGGATGCCGGCCCGTGGAAGGTGACGCTGATCGACACATCGGTCGATCTCGCGATCGATGCGGCGGTCATGCGCCGGCTCCGCCAGGCGCGGAAGGCGGAATTGATGTCCGTCCATCCGGTCGTCGACGGTCAGGCCGGACTGCTCTTCGTCGACGGTGTCCTGGTCAGGACGCTGACGGCGGGCGTGCATGGCTTCTGGAACGTCGGACGCATGGTGCAGATCAAGGTCGTCGACCTCAAGCGCCAGTCGCTCGACGTTGCCGGGCAGGAAGTGCTGACCAAGGATCGCGTCACGATCCGCGTCAACATCGCCGCCGAATACCGGGTCGTCGACCCGGTCAAGGCGGTGAGCATGGTGAAGGACTTCTCCGAAGCCCTCTACCGCGCCCTGCAGTATGCCTTCCGCAAGACGCTTGGCGCGCTGACGCTCGACCAGATCCTTGAAAGGAAGGTGACGATCGACGAGGAGGCGGCGGCCAAGGTTCGCGCCGATATGGCCGAGATCGGAGTGGAGGTCAGCGATATCGCCCTCAAGGATGTCATCCTGCCGGGCGAGATGCGCGAGATCCTCAACCAGGTGGTGTCGGCCGAAAAGCAGGCCGAGGCCAACATCATCCGTCGGCGCGAGGAGACGAACGCCACGCGTTCGCTGCTCAACACGGCCAGGGTGATGGCGGAAAACCCGGTGATGCTGCGGCTGAAGGAGCTCGAGGCTCTGGAAACCATCGCCGGAAAGGTCGAGCGGCTGACCGTCCACAACGGAACGGGCGGGCTGCTCAACGATCTGGTCAAGCTCCGCGACAGCTGATGCATGTCGCCCAGAGTGGTTCCGGCTTGGGAAAACGACATGCATCGAAACAAAGGATGACGTTACGTCAAGGGAAGGGCCACCGTATCAACCGGTGGCCCTTCTTGCCTTTGCAGAGCAGGGTTCCCATCTGCACCCGGCGTATGAGGCCTTTTCCTGCCGGAAAAAACCGATTAGACAGCGCCCAAACAAGATGCGGACAGATTCCGCCCGCAACCGAAGGAAAAGCCCTTGTCCACCACGTTCGACAAAGTCGCCAAGATCATTGCCGACACCAGCGAAATCGATATCGACACCATCACCCCCGAGAGCCACACGATCGACGATCTCGGCATAGATAGCCTCGATTTCCTCGACATCGTCTTCGCCATCGACAAGGAATTCGGCATCAAGGTGCCGCTGGAAAAGTGGACCCAGGAGGTCAATGACGGCAAGGCTTCGACCGACGATTACTTCGTCATGAAGAACCTGTGCGCCAAGATCGACGCGCTGGTCGCAGCCAAGAACGCCTGACGTCAGTTGAGCGCGCGATCTTGACGCGCTCTGCCGCCTGACCCACAAAGCCGCACATGAGCAGCCCCCGCGACGTCGTCATCACCGGTATCGGCCTTGTCTCCTCGCTGGGGGAAGGTCCGGACGCCCATTGGCAGAAGCTCGCGCAGCCGGGTCTCGAACCGGTGCTCGAGGCGGCACGCTTCGCGCCTTATACCGTCCATCCATTGCCTGAGATCGACTGGAACCTGCAGATCGCCAAACGCGGCGATCAGCGTCAGATGGAAACCTGGCAGAGGCTCGGCACCTACGCCGCCGGGCTTGCACTGGACGACGCCGGCATCAAGGGCAATGACGAACTCTGCACGACCATGGACATGGTCGTGGCCGCCGGCGGTGGCGAGCGCGACGAGGCGGTCGATGCCGCCATTCTCGCCGCTTCGGAAAGCCGCAACGATCGCGATGTGCTGCTCAACGAGAAATTGACCACCGAATTGCGGCCGACCTTGTTCCTGGCCCAGCTTTCCAACCTGCTCGCCGGCAACATCTCCATCGTCCACAAGGTGACGGGATCGTCCAGAACTTTCATGGGTGAGGAAGGTGCCGGCGTCGCCGCCGTCGAGACGGCCGCCGCGCGCATCCGTTCGGGCCAGTCGACGCATATCCTGGTCGGCGGCGCCTTCCAGACCGAACATTCCGACATGCTGCTCGGCTATGAGCTTGCCGGCTATTTGCATCGCGGCCCGTGGAAGCCGGTCTGGCAACGGCAAGGCGCTGAGGGCGGCGGCGTTGTGACCGGCTCCGGCGGCGCCTTCCTGGTGCTGGAGCAACGCGAACACGCGACAAGCCGGGGCCGGAAAATCTATGCCGAGCTTGGGCCGATCGTCTCGGGCCGCGCCAGGCGGCCACGGGGAGAACTCGATGCCGAGATCGCCGCGCTGCTCAAGCAGGCTGCATTGCCGAACGGCAAATTGCTGGCCCTGTCGGGCGCATCGGGCGCCCATGCGGCGACATCAGCCGAGAAAGCAGCGCTCGATGCCAATCCGGCGATCGCCGCGCGCGGTTTTTCGACGCTGACCGGGCACATGAAGGAAGCGCAGTTTCCCTTCGCCGTGGCGTTGGCGGCACTCGCTGTCGACCGCAAGGCCGCCTACCCTGTTTTTGATGCCGCAACCGAGACGCCGTTCGAAGGCGTTCCCGCAACCGTCCTTGCAACGGCGATCGGCTACCACCAATTCGAGGGCATGGCGCTGGTCAATGCCGCCTGAGGCGGCGCTCCGAGATCCATGCTGTAACGATAAAAGGTCGAGGGCTCCCGGATGGCCAATCTGAACGATCATATGGGCAGGCCGATTGTCGCCGTCACCGGCATCGGCGTGGTGACCTCGCTTGGCGTCGGCAAGACGGACAATTGGGCGGCGTTGACCTCGGGAAGATCAGGCATCCACCCGATCACCCGCTTTCCCATCGATCAACTGAACACCCGCATTTCCGGCATGGTCGATTTCCTGCCGTCGAGTTCGAAAGGCTCCAGCCCCCTCACCTACGAGTTGGCCGAGCTCGCGGGCCTTGAAGCGGTGGCCGAAGCCGGTCTTGATTCCAGCGATTTCGGCGGACCGCTCTTCCTCGCATCACCGCCGGTCGAACTCGACTGGGCCGAGCGCTTCTCGCTCTACAATTCCGGCAAGGACAAGGATGACACCGCCGCCGAAAGTCTGCTTCGGGTCGCGCGTAGCTTGAAAGAGCTGGATATTTTCGAGACCACCCAGTTCGGTTCGATCGCCGGCCGCCTTGCCGACCGCCTTGGCACACGTGGTCTGCCGATCACGCTGTCGACGGCTTGCGCTTCAGGTGCCACCGCGATCCAGCTCGGTGTCGAGGCGATCCGACGCAGCGAATGCGACCGTGCGCTATCGATCGGCGCGGACGGTTCCGCGACCGCCGAGGCATTGATCCGTTTCTCATTGCTTTCGGCGCTCTCCACGCACAACGACATTCCCGAAAAGGCGTCGAAGCCCTTCTCCAGGGACCGCGACGGCTTCGTGCTGGCCGAGGGATCCGGGGCGCTGGTGTTGGAATCGCTTGAGACGGCATTGGCTCGCGGCGCCACTATCCTCGGCATCCTGGGCGGTTGCGGCGAGAAGGCCGATGATTTCCACCGCACCCGTTCGAAACCGGACGCTTCGCCCGCCATCGCCGCGGTTCGCGCTGCCCTCGCCGATGCCGGCCTGAGTGAAGACGAGATCGACTATGTCAACGCCCATGGCACGTCGACTCCGGAGAACGACAAGATGGAACATCTGGCGCTGTCGACGGTATTCGGCGAGCGGATCGGCTCGATGCCGGTCTCGTCGAACAAGTCGATGATCGGCCACACGCTGTCGGCGGCCGGCGCCGTCGAGGCGGCGTTCTCACTGATGACGATGCGCGAGAGCGTCATTCCGCCGACCATCAACTATGACAATCCCGACCCAGCGATCGTGCTCGACGTGGTGCCGAACAAGAAGCGCAACGCCGAGGTTCGCACCGTTCTGTCGAACTCCTTCGGCTTCGGCGGCCAGAATACTTGCCTTGTCATGGCGCGGGAACCGGTCTAAGCGACCTTTCTCAGCCAGACTGAACCGACAGGCCCCATGCGCGCATTGCAACTTATCGAGGACCGCCGTCTTGAAACGGTGGACCTGCCGCCTCCCCCACCGCCGCCACTCGGCGAAGTCACGCTACGCATCAAGGCGGTGGCGCTGAACCATATCGACGTCTGGGGCTGGCGCGGCATGGCCTTCGCCAAGCGCAAGCTGCCGCTGGTCGTCGGCGCGGAAGCCTCGGGCGAGGTCGAAGCGGTCGGCCCCGGTGTTTCCAGCCTGCTGCCCGGACAATTGGTGTCGATCTATGGCGCCCGCACCTGCGGACTTTGCCGAGCCTGCCGCGAAGGCCGAGACAATCTCTGCGAGCATGTTTCGGGCGTTCACGGCTTCCATCTCGACGGCTTCGCGCAGGAAAAGATCAACCTGCCGGCTCGCCTGCTGGTTCCTGCCCCGCCCGGCGTGACCGACATCGGTGCAGCGGTGGCGCCCGTCACCTTCGGCACTGTCGAGCATATGCTGTTCGACAATGCCAGGCTGCAGCCCGGCGAGACCATTCTCATCCATGCCGGCGGATCCGGCATCGGCTCGGCGGCCATCCAGCTGGCAAAGCGGATGGGCTGCACGATCATCACCACGGTCGGCTCCAACGATAAGATCGACAAGGCCAAGGCGCTCGGCGCCGACCATGTCATCAACTACCGTGACGACCGTTTCGAGGGCGTCGTGCGCAAGCTGACCAAGAAAAAGGGCGTCGATGTCGTGTTCGAACATGTCGGCGCCGACACTTTTGCCGCTTCCATGCTGTGCTTGAAGCGTGGCGGCCGCTTGGTGACCTGCGGTTCGACTTCCGGCGTGTCGACGCAGATCAACCTGATGCAGCTGTTCCAGCAGCAATTGAAACTGCTCGGTTCCTTCGGCTGCCGCATGGAGAACATGGCCAACGCCATGCAGAAGATGGCGGCGGGACAAGTCGCACCGGTCATCGATACCGAAGTCGACTTCGACGGTATCGATGCCGCGCTGAAGCGCATGGAAGGCCGCGACGTGTTCGGTAAGATCATTCTGCGCGTCGGCTAGAGCCTTGACCTCTGTGTTCAAGAAGTTTCGCCGGGATCTCAAATTTCGCTACGGCAGGCAGCTGCGCCAGCTCAACTACTGGCTGGTTGCGCGCGCGGCGATGTTGATCATCTCGATCCTGCGTCTGCTGCCGGCCGACAGCGCGCTGAATTTCGCCGACCGCGTCGCACGCCGCGTCGGCCCCTGGGTGGGACGCCATCAGGTCGCCGTCGACAATCTGCGCAAGGCCTATCCGGAGAAGGGCGAAGCCGAAATCCAGGCGATCGCCTCCGACATGTGGGGCAACATGGCCCGCCTTGCCGCCGAATACATCTTTCTCGACGCCCTGTTCGACTACGATCCCGCGGCCAGCAAGCCCGGCCGCGTCGAGGTCAAGGGAACAGAGCATTTCGTCGAAATCGCGGGCGAACAGAAGCCGCATATCGTCTTCACCGGCCATCTCGGCAATTTCGAGTTGCTGCCGGTGGCGGCGGCGACCTTCGGCATGAACATCACGGCGCTGTTTCGCCCGCCCAACAATCCCTATCTCGCCGACTACATCCTCTCGACGCGCCGCTCGACCATGGGCTCTTTGCTGCCATCGATGGCCGGCGCCTCATTCGCGCTGGCGGGGGTCCTGGAGAATGGCGGCAACATCGGCATCCTTGTCGACCAGAAATTCTCCAACGGCCTGGATACGACCTTCTTCGGCCGTCCCTGCCAGAGCAACCGGGTGCTGGCCACCCTTGCCCGTCACTACGACTGCGACGTCTATCCGGCGCGCTGCGTCAGGCTGCCAGGCAATCGCTTCCGGCTCGAGATCGAGGACAAGCTGACGTTGCCGCGCACCGCTGACGGCAGTGTCGATGTCCACGCCACCACCCAGCGTCTCAACGACGTGGTCGAACGCTGGGTACGCGAAGATCCCGGCCAGTGGATGTGGTTCCACAAAAGGTGGGAGATCGGCGGCGG
This sequence comes from Mesorhizobium sp. M1396, assembly GCF_040317725.1. Lineage (NCBI taxonomy): Bacteria > Pseudomonadati > Pseudomonadota > Alphaproteobacteria > Hyphomicrobiales > Phyllobacteriaceae > Mesorhizobium > Mesorhizobium sp. M1396. The sequence goes on from NZ_JAMYLA010000006.1 coordinate 55,231, forward strand.
GCGACCAAAGCGCCGGCCGAAGCCCGCTCCGGCCGCAAACGCTTAAGCCTCGCCGCTGGCGGGGAGATTGGTCCTACACCAGCCGATGATGCCGACTTCAGCGAATCTGGATCACCTCAGTTCGTCACTACAATCCGCGTGTTGCCGAAACCCACTTCCCGCACCATCGAATAGAAGGTTGCGGCATTGGCCGTATGCAGCCGCACGCAGCCATGCGACGCCGGGCGGCCGAGTTGCCTGACGGCGCCGGTTCCGTGGATGGCATAGCCGCCATGGAAGAAGACGGAGTATGGCATCGGCGACATATGGTATTTGCGCGAATACCACATCCGCGCCGTACGCTGCGGCCGATAGCTGCCGCGCGGCGTGAAATAGCCAGCGCGGGCGGTGGAGACACTCCACCGGTAAACCGACAGGCCATACCTGACCGTCATCGTCTGCGACGACACGTCTATGTTTGCAACGAGGCTGGCCGCCCAGCCCTGCCCCGAAGCACCGAACAGCATCGCGACAAAAATGGCCGCCATGAGAACTGTCTTTTTCATGCGATCAAACCCCTTTGATTGCCCCTTACTCGCCTGCCATCACGTTGTTTTTCATCTTTTTAATGGCAGGTGAACGGGGTAGCACACACTCCTTGACCAATTCGCCAATCCAAAGCAGCCAATTTGAACGATTTCCCGCGATAGTTGCCGCAACGACACGCCGCACGGGCTCGATCACCAGCGGGCTTGCAAAATCGGGACGATCGCTCTCAACTCCGCCGCATGAACGAGCGACTCCTCCAGGCAATCGATAACAGGCGCGACGATATCGTCGCGCTGACCGCCGAGCTGATCCGTTTTCCGACCATCAACCCGCCCGGTGAGGCCTACCGGCCATGCGCCGAATATCTCGGCGCGCGGCTGAAGAAGAGCGGTTTCGAGACCGAATTCATTCGAGCCGAAGGCACCCCCGGCGACACCGACCGCTACCCGCGCGTCAATGTCGTTGCCCGTTTCGACGGCAGGTCTCCCGGCGCCTGCGTCCACTTCAACTCGCATATCGACGTGGTCGAAGCCGGCGACGGCTGGACAGTCGATCCCTTTGCCGGTGTCGTCAGGGACGGCAAGGTCTACGGCCGTGGCGCCTGCGACATGAAGGGCGGACTTGCCGCCTCGATCATCGCCGCCGAAGCCTTCCTGGAAGTCTTCCCCGACTTTCCAGGCGCCATCGAAATATCCGGTACCGTCGACGAAGAGTCCGGCGGCTTCGGCGGCGTCGCCCATCTGGCCAGGCTCGGCTATTTCTCGAAACCCAGGGTCGACCACGTCATCATTCCCGAGCCGCTGAACAAGGACCGCATCTGTCTCGGTCATCGCGGAGTCTGGTGGGCGGAGATCGAGACCAAGGGCGAGATCGCGCACGGCTCGATGCCATTTCTCGGCGACAATGCGGTACGCCATATGGGTGCCGTGCTCAGGGCATTCGAGGACGAACTGTTCCCCGCGCTCGACCGCAAGATAACGCGCATGCCGGTTGTGCCCGAAGGAGCGAAGCGCTCGACCATGAACATCAATTCGATCCATGGCGGCCAGACCGAGGATTTCCGGCCCGGCCTGCCCTCGCCCAACGTGCCCGATTCCTGCCGGCTGACCATCGATCGTCGCTTTCTGCTCGAGGAAGATCTCGATACCGTCAAAGGTGAAGTAACCGGCATTCTCGACCGCCTGAAGCGCGAGCGGAACAAATTCGACTATGAAATCCGCGACCTGATGGAAGTGCTGCCGCTGATGACGGAGCGCGACGCGCCGGTGGTCAAGGCGGTGGCGCAAGGCATCATGGCGGTCTTCGACCGCGAACCCGACTACGTCATTTCGCCAGGCACCTACGACCAGAAGCACATTGCCCGCATCGGCCATATCTACGATTGCATCGCCTATGGTCCAGGCATTCTCGACCTCGCCCACCGGCCGGACGAATGGGTCGGGATATCGGACATGGTGGAATCGGCCAAGGTGATGGCGATCGGGCTCAACGTGCTGTTGCGCGGCACAGCCAAGGGATAGCCCCACATCGCGACAAGCTTCGACCTGCCGATAGGGCTGTCAGGACAAAAACATTCCCAGCTACGGCAACGGGCAGAACGAAACGCAATTTACTCCGCGGCAAAATCACGCTTCTATCGCCCGGGTTTGAGCACGTGTCTGAAACGCATGGGGAGTTGCACGATGAAATTGTGGAAAACCATTCTGGCCGCGACGATCCTTGCACTAGCCGCTGACTGTCAGGCGTTTGCCGCGCGAACCGACCTCGTCATCGGCATCCCGCTCGAACCACCGCATCTCGATCCGACCGCGGGTGCCGCCGCGGCGATCGACGAGGTTCTTTACGCCAACGTGTTCGAGGGCCTGACCCGCATCGGGCTGAATGGCGAGGTGCTGCCGGATCTGGCCGAAAGCTGGACCATTTCCGATGATGGCAAGGTCTACACATTCAAGCTGCACACCGGTGTGAAATTCCACGACGGTACCGACTTCGACGCCAGTGACGTGAAATTCTCGCTCGACCGCGCCCGCGCCGACAATTCGGTCAATGCGCAAAAGGGCCTGTTCGCGGCTATCGATACGATCGAAATAGTCGATCCGGCAACGGTCAAGGTCACGCTGAAGAACCCGCAGGGCTCCTTCCTCTACAATATGGGCTGGGGCGACGCGGTGATCGTGGCGCCTGAGACAGCCGACACCAACAAGGAGAAGCCGATCGGCACCGGCCCGTTCAAGTTCCAGAGCTGGGCCAAGGGATCATCGATCACCCTGGTCAAATCGGACAATTACTGGGGCACGCCGGCGTCCCTCGACAAGGCCGAATTCCGCATCGTGCCGGATGCCGCGGCCTATGTGCCGGCACTGCTCTCGGGCGACATCCAGGCTTTCCCGTTCTTCGACGCCGACAGCGTCGCGCAGGTCAGGGACGACCCGCGCTTCAAGGTGGTGATCGGCGCGACCGAGGGCGAAACCATCCTGTCGATCAACAACAAGAAGCCACCCTTCGACAAATTGCAGGTGAGACAGGCGATCTCCTATGCGCTCGACCGCAAGGCGATCATCGACGGCGCCTCCGCCAGCCTCGGCGTGCCGATCGGCTCGCACATGTCGCCCGCCAACAAGGACTATGTCGATCTCACCGGCCGCTATCCGCATGATGTCGCCAAGGCAAAGGAACTGCTGAAGGAAGCGGGGCTGGAGAACGGCTTCAAGGCAACGCTGAAATTGCCGCCGCCCTCTTACGCGCGGCTTGGCGGCGAGATCATCGCCTCCGAGCTTCGCGACATCGGCATCGACCTCGAAATCATTCCTGTCGAATGGGCGCAGTGGCTGGATCAGGTGTTCACCAAGAAGGACTACGACCTGACCATCGTCTCCCACACCGAACCCAACGACATCGATATCTATTCGCGCAAGGATTATTACTTCAACTACGACAACCCGGCCTTCGACAAGGTGATCGCCGATCTGAACCTCACCTCCGACGAGGCCAAGCGCAAGGAATTGCTGGGACAGGCACAGAAGATCCTGGCCGACGACGCCGTGGTCGGCTTCCTCTACGAACTGCCTAAGGTCGGTGTCTGGGACGCCAAGCTGCAAGGGCTGTGGGAAAACGCACCGATCCAGGCCAATGACCTGACCAAGGTGAAGTGGAACGAGTGAGGCTGGTAGCCAAAGGGCAACGCTTGCGTTCCTTCGCGCCCCCCTCTGCCCTGCCGGGCATCTCCCCCTCTAGGGGGGAGATTTTGCTCTCGTCGCTGCTTTCGCCAATCATCAACGATGCATTTGTTGCGCCAACACTGAAATTGCCAATCTCCCCCCTAGAGGGGGAGATGTCCGGCAGGACAGAGGGGGGCGCCGTAGAACGCTATCGTCACCTGGTCTCTACCCCCGATCGCACAGCGGTCCCCCCCCTTCCATGACCGCCTACCTCCTCAAGCGCCTCGCCATTGCGCTCGCCACACTGTTGCTGGCTTCCATGGTGGTGTTCGCCGTGCTGGAGATACTGCCCGGCGATCCGGCGCGGCTGATGCTGGGCATGAACGCCAGTGCCGATCAGGTCGAATTGCTGCGCAACCAGATGGGCCTCAACGCGCCGCTGGCCTTGCGCTATCTCCACTGGGTCGGCGGCCTGCTCAGTCTCGATTTCGGACGCTCCTACACCTATTCGGTGCCGGTCATCGATCTGGTGCGCGAGCGGCTTGCCGTCTCGCTGCCGCTGGCGCTGATTGCGCTTGCGCTCTCCACCATGATCGCCATTCCCGTCGGCCTGTTTTCCGCCAGCCGGCGTGGACGCGCCGGTGATACGATTTCCATGGGCGCCGCCCAGCTTGGCGTCGCCGTGCCGAATTTTTGGTTCGCGCTGATGCTGATCTATGTCTTCGCCGTCTGGCTGCGGCTGGTTCCGGCCGGCGGCTTTCCCGGCTGGAGTGCCGGCATCTGGCTGGCGCTGAAATCGCTACTACTGCCGGCAGTCGCTCTCGCCTTGCCGCAAGCCGCCATCCTGGCGCGCGTCACCCGCTCGGCGCTGATCGAGGTGCTGAACGAGGATTATGTCCGCACCGCCCGCGCCAAGGGCTTGCCCTATCGCGCCGTCTTGTGGCGACACGCGCTGCGCAACGCCATGATCCCCGTGCTGACCATCCTGGGCCTGCAATTCGCCTTCCTGCTTGCCGGCACCATCATCATCGAGAATGTCTTTTACCTGCCCGGCCTCGGCCGGCTGGTATTCCAGGCAATCACCCAGCGCGACCTGATCGTCGTCGAAAGCGTCGTCATGCTGCTGGTCGCCGCCGTCATTGCCGTCAACCTCCTCGTCGACCTTTCCTATGCGGTCGTCGATCCGCGCCTGAGAAGCCGGCAATGACGCTCCATATCGACATCCCCGAGGAGACGCTCGGCAGCATCCTGGCCAAGGCATTCAGGAATACCGCCTTCGTTGCCGGTTTCGTCATCACCTTGCTGATCCTGGCAATGGCCATCGTCTCCTATGGCTGGACGCCCTACGACGTCACGAAGCTGGTGATATCGGATAAGACACAGGCACCCTCGCTGGCGCACTGGTTCGGCACCGACCATTTCGGTCGCGACATCCTGTCGATGGTCATGGTCGGCGCCCGCAATTCGATTGCCGTGGCGTTGGTCGCTGTCGGCATCGGCATGGGGGTCGGCGTACCGCTCGGCGCCTTTGCCGCGGCACGCGGCGGCCTCGTCGACGAGGCGCTGATGCGGCTGAACGATCTCGTCTTCGCCTTCCCGGCGCTGCTGTCGGCGATCATGATAACCGCCATCTTCGGGCCGGGCGCCGTCAACGCCATCATCGCCATCGGCATCTTCAACATCCCGGTCTTTGCCCGTGTCGCCCGTGCCGGCGCGCTGGCGATATGGCCGCGCGAGTTCATTCTTGCCGCGCGCGCCGCCGGCAAGAGCAGCACGCAGATATCAATCGAACATGTGCTGCCCAACATCGCCACGCTGCTCCTGGTGCAAGGCACCATCCAGTTCGCGCTGGGCATCCTGGCGGAGGCCGGGCTTTCCTACCTGGGCCTGGGCGCCCAGCCGCCAATGCCGAGCTGGGGCCGCATGTTGTTCGACGCACAGACCCGCATGGTGGTGGCGCCATGGATGGCAATCTTTCCCGGCATGGCGATCGTTGTCACCGTGCTGGGGCTGAACCTCCTGGGCGACGGCATCGCCGACATCCTCGATCCGAAATCGCGGCGGCAGCGATGAGTCTGCTCGACATCGAGAACCTGTCGCTGACCATCGGCGACACACCGATCCTCAAGGGCATGGAACTTTCCGTCGCGCCCGGCGAGGTGATGGGGCTGGTCGGCGAATCCGGTTCGGGCAAGTCGATGACCGCGCTGACGGTGATGCAGCTTCTGCCCCATGCCGCGCGCGCCACCGGACGCGTCTCGTTCGACGGCATCGACCTCCTCGCGGCAACCGAGGACCAGATGTGCGCGCTGCGCGGCGACGACATCGGCATGGTGTTCCAGGAGCCGATGACGGCACTCAATCCGGTCAAGACCATCGGCGAACAGGTCGCGGAAGGCATTCGCTGGCACACCAAGGCAAGCCGCGCCGAGGCCGAAGACCGGGCACGAAAAATGCTCGACCGGGTCGGCTTGCCGCAAGCGAAATTCCCAATGTCGCGCTATCCGCACGAACTGTCGGGCGGCCAGCGCCAGCGCGTTGTCATCGCCATCGCCTGCGCGCTGAAGCCGAAGCTACTGATCGCCGACGAGCCGACCACGGCGCTCGACGTGGTGCTGCAGGCGCAGATACTCGACCTCCTGCGCGACCTCGTCGCTGAAAGCCGCATGGGGCTGCTGCTGATCTCGCACGACCTTGCCGTGGTGACTGAGATGGCCGACCGCATCACCATCCTGCGCCGCGGCGAGGTCATGGAAACCGGCGACACGGCCCGCACGCTGTCCGAACAGCTTCACCCCTACACACGGCAGCTGGCGCAGGCCTCGATGCATGTTCCGGCGCGCGCTAGGCCGCATGGTATCGAGACGGGCCGACCTTTGCTCCAGGTCGAGGGCGTGACCCGCGACTATGCCGGCCGGCGCACCTCGCTGTTCAGGCGCGCGCCTGGTATCCGCGCCGTCGACGATGTGTCCTTGTCGATGGCGCCGGGTCAATCGGTGGCGTTGGTCGGCCGCTCCGGCTGCGGCAAGTCAACACTCGCCCGGATGATCCTGGCACTGGACCGGCCAAGCTCGGGCACGATCCGGTTTCGCGGCGAGACCATCACCGGTAAAGGCGAGACAGAGCTGAAGCCGGCCCGGCGTAACATGCAGGTTGTCTTCCAGGATCCCTATGGCTCCTTCGACCCGCGTCAGAAGGTCGAAAAGCTGGTCGCGGAACCATTGCATGTACAGGACAAGAAGCCGACGCGCGCCGAGCGCCGCGAAATGGTGGCGCATGCGCTGCACGAAGTCGGGCTCGACCAGCGCGACATGGACAAATACCCGCATGAGTTTTCCGGCGGCCAGCGTCAGCGCCTATCGATCGCCCGCGCCATAATCACCCGCCCGAAACTGGTCGTCGCCGACGAGCCGGTCTCGGCGCTCGATGTCTCGATCCGCGCCCAGATCCTCGACCTGTTCGCCGAGCTCAACCAGAAGCTCGGCATCGCCTATCTCTTCATCACCCACGACCTGACCGTCGCCCGCGCCATCACGGACGAGGTGCTGGTCATGCATGACGGCAAGATCGTCGAGCGCGGCAAGACGAACGAGGTGCTCGATCACCCGCAGTCCGAGGCGGCCAAGGCGCTTGTCAGTGCCGCTCCTGATCTGCACCGGGCTATCGCTCGGCGAATGCAGGAACAGGGTTAGAGCGGCCGGCTCGCCCCTACTCTTCCGGCTTCACCGCATCGACCGGGCTGATATCGAGCAGGTCGAGCGTGCGACGCAGCAGGCGCACCTCGCTCTCGGCCAGCTGCGAATCCGCCTTGGCGATCTCAGCCATATGGCGGGCCAATTGCTTGCGCCGCTCGATGTCGAGATCGCGAAACAGTGCAATCGCCTGCGAGCCATTGGTCTCGTAGCCGAACTCGTTGAGATATTCGATGACGGCGTCGATGCTGGTTTCGGCAATGCCGAAGGCGTCCTTGCAGATGCGCCGGAAAGCAACCATCTCGCTCTCGCTGACCGACCCGTCGGCCAGGATCATGCGAAACAGCATCAGCAGTTCCGCCGACAGGACTGGATCGTCCGCCACCTTGCGCACGCCCGGGTCGCCATCGAAGATCTGACGTATCTGGTCCAGCAATGCGAACGCCATCATGGTCCCTTTCCAATTCCTCTTCATAGAGGTAGCGCGGAATCGGTCTTGCGCAAACAGGGCGGTCGTGGTCGAACGCCTGATATTTCAGCCGGCCGGACACCTCCATACATCACATGATCGAGCTTAGCATCCAGACCGTCGCCATGCTCGCCTTCGCCGCCTTTGCCGCGGGCTTTGTCGATTCGATCGCCGGCGGCGGCGGGCTGATCACCGTGCCGGCGCTGCTGCTTGCCGGCTTCACACCGGTCCAGGCGCTCGCCACCAACAAATTGCAAGGCATGTTCGGCTCGGGTTCGGCGACCATCCACTACGCGTCGAAGGGTCATGTCGACCTGCGCCGGCAATTGCCGTCGGCGCTTTTGGCCCTTGTCGGGAGCGCCATCGGTGCCTTGCTGGCAACGATCGTGCCCGGTGACATTCTGCGGGCTGCCTTGCCCATCGTGCTGATCGCCATCGCGCTCTACTTCGCGTTCAAGCCCAACATGAACGATGTCGATCGTGCCGAGCGCCTGTCACCGTTCCTGTTCGGACTGACCCTGGTGCCCGCCATTGGCTTCTACGACGGGCTGTTCGGACCAGGCGCCGGCTCCTTCTACATGCTGGCCTTCGTGGCACTTGCCGGCTACGGCGTGCTCAAGGCGACGGCGCACACCAAACTGCTCAACTTCACCTCCAACATCGGCGGCTTCATCGTCTTCGCCGCGGTCGGCGTCGTCTATTGGAAGATCGGCCTGATGATGGGCATTGCCCAGTTCCTCGGCGCCCGCGTCGGCGCCAGCCTGGCCATGCGCATCGGCGCAAGACTGATCAAGCCGCTGCTGGTGATCGTGTGCCTCGCACTGGCGGTGAAGCTGCTGGCCGATCCGGCGAACCCGCTGCGTGCCATGATTGGTGTGTGATCACGTGCACTGATAGACTGTCACTGTTCGAATCATGTTGCGAGGAGCCAGACATGAATCTTAGCGCACCTACCCAGATCGTTTTTATCATTTCAGTTGTAATCGCCATCATCGGCGTTCTCGCCGCGCTTGGCATTCTTGCGTTTATTCCACTCGCATCGGTGTGGATTGTGCTTATCGCTTTCATCGTGCTTGCCGGCGGCTGCTTGATGCGCGGCGCCTGACATATTCCCTTGAAGTGGGGACGAGAGCGCCCGGCCAAAGCCGGGCGCTTTTGATTCCAGTAGAGATGCAACCCCCAGCAAGAGCAGGACCGATCCGTCCCCGGGCGGTTCCCGCGCAGTGCAGCGGAGCAGAATTCTGTAGCGCAGCAACGCTTTGAAGTCGCGGCATGGAACATCGGGTCTGCGCCGCGTCGCCACCCTCTTTGCTCCGCCCGTGAATGACGAAGTGATGGGCGGATCTAACGCGCCAGCGCAAAGATCGCGTCGCAGTCGAGATGGGTCTCCAACTCGGCCGCGACCTCGTCCAAGGCCCGCTCGACCTCGGCGCGATAGTCGATGCCGCCGCCCTTTATGCCGAGGCTTTCGAGGAATTTCCCGCGAAAGGCATCCGCGCCAAACAGCCCGTGCATATACGTGCCCATCACCTTGCCGTCGGCGGAAACAGCCCCGTCCTCGATGCCATTGATGACTGCGGACGGCCGTAGCGTATCCGAACCGGTGGTGCGGCCGAGATGGATTTCGTAGCCTTCGAGCGGCAGGTCGAATTGTACCGAGCGGGCACTGACATTGCGCACCGTCTTCTCCGGTTCCATCACCGTTTCGATGTCGAGCAAGCTGAGCCCTTCGGCCTCGGTGACGCTGCCTTCGATGCCGTCGGGATCCCGCACGGTACGGCCGAGCATCTGGAAGCCGCCGCAAATGCCGACGACATGGCCGCCGCGCTTGCGATGGGCAAGAAGGTCGCGATCCCAACCGTTCTCGCGGAACTTCAGGAGATCGCCGATCGTCGACTTGGAGCCTGGAATGACCACCAGCCCGGCATCGGCGGGCAGCGGTCTTCCCGGCGGCACGAACACCACCTCGACCTGCGGTTCGGCCTTGAGCGGGTCGAGATCGTCGAAATTGGCGATGCGGCCAAGCATCGGCACGGCCACCTTCAGCGCGCGGGTCTCGCCGGACGCCAGACGTTCCAGCACGACCGAATCCTCCGAAGGCAGCCGTGCCGCTGCCTTGAGCCACGGCACGACGCCAAAACAGCGCCATCCCGTGAATTTCTCGATCGACCTGATACCGTCGTCGAACAGCGAAACGTCACCGCGAAACTTGTTGATGAGATAGCCGACGATCATGCGCCGGTCCTCTTCCGGAAGGATCAGATGCGTGCCGGCAACCGACGCGATGACGCCGCCGCGATCGATGTCGCCGACCAGCACTACCGGCACATCGGCGCGCATGGCAAAGCCCATATTGGCGATGTCGCGGCTGCGAAGGTTGATCTCGGCCGGCGAGCCGGCGCCCTCGACGATGACGAGATCGGCGCCCTCGCCGACCTTGCCCCAGGAGTCCAGCACCGCGTCCATCAGCCGGCCCTTCAGCGCCTGGTAGTCGCGCGCCCGCGCTTCGCCGAACACCTTACCCTGCACGATGACCTGCGCGCCGACATCGGTCTGCGGCTTGAGCAGCACCGGGTTCATATGGACCGAAGGAGCGACGCCGCAAGCGATCGCCTGCAGCCATTGCGCGCGGCCGATCTCGCCGCCGCCGGCATTGTCGTCACCCGGAATGTCGGCGACGGCGGCATTGTTCGACATGTTTTGCGGCTTGAACGGCCGCACCTTCAGCCCACGCTTTTTTGCCGCGCGGCACAGGCCGGCGACCAGCACCGTCTTGCCGACATCCGAGCCCGTGCCTTGCAGCATGATCGCCCTGGCCATCAGCCCCTGCCCTGCGCCACGGTTCCGATGATATTGGACTTCTGCGCCAGCGGCCCGCCGCGCCAGATGTAGAGCGCCAGCAACGGCTCCTTGCCGGTGCGCATGGCGTGATTGACGTTGGAAGCGTGGTGGACCACCTCGCCCGCCGTACGCATGCAAAATCCGCTCTCGCCCATCCGCCATTCGGCGCCGCCGGTCAGCGGAATGTAGATTTCCTCGGCGACGTGATGGTGGTCGGGATAGACGATATCGGGCCCCAGGATCAGCAGGCCGGCGGCGACCTCGTCATTGGCGAAGTGGCCACGCGTGCCGAACACTTCCAGCCAGCCGTAATTGTCGATGAACTCCGCTCCGAAATCCGCCTCGCTGTAGGTCTGCCCCCAGCGGAAATCAAATCGACGCTCGGCAAGCAATTGCACCAGCGGCTTGGCATCCGGCGGCGCCAGTTCGGCGGCACGATCGAGATGGCGCAGGCAGGCAAGCGGATGCGGCTCCAGCGTGCGGGCGGGCATCTCCCAGGCGATGCGCGCCACGGTATCGCGCACCAGAGCGCTATCCACGGAAGCGAGATAGGCGCGGAAGCGTCCCAGCAGTTCATCGAATTTTGTCGTCACATCTTGCTCCGGACATGCATTGGTGCACAGCCGCTCCCCAATGGCGGGTTGATGGGGTCGGGTTGCGCGGCGGCATCATTGGTCTAGATTGGTGCGCGCGCAAAGCCAAAAACGACAGGCCAGCGAGGTAGCAGCTGGCCAGCACATAGGGAGCACGCCATGGACGCCGCGGTCGATGCGAGCACCAGCCAATTCGAACTCAATGAAGAGCAGCGTGCCATTCAGGAGATGGCGCAGGCCTTCGCCGCCGACCGCGTCGCACCGAATGCGCTCGACTGGGACCGCAACAAGCATTTCCCGGCCGACGTGATCCGCGAGACCGGACCTCTCGGGCTCGGCGGCATCTATATCAGGGACGATGTCGGCGGTTCGGCACTTGGCCGGCTCGATGCCGTGCTGATTTTTGAGGCGCTGTCGCATGCCGATCCGGCTTTTTCGTCCTTCATCTCGATCCACAACATGGTGGCGTCGATGATCGACCGTTTCGGCAATGACGAACAGCGCCAGCGCTTCCTGCCGAAGCTCACCTCGATGGAATGGCTGGCGAGCTACTGCCTGACCGAGCCCGGCTCCGGCTCCGATGCCGCGGCGCTCAAGACACGCGCGGTGAAGAGCGGCGGCGACTATGTCCTCAACGGCACCAAGCAGTTCATCTCGGGCGCCGGCGACAGCGATGTCTACGCCGTCATGGTGCGCACCGGCACGGAGGGGCCGAAAGGCATTTCCACCATCGTCGTGCCGAAAGATGCACCAGGCCTCTCCTTCGGCGCCAACGAGCACAAGATGGGCTGGCACATGCAGTCGACCCGCCAGGTCATCTTCGAGGATTGCAAGGTGCCGGCGGAAAATCTGCTGTCCGGCGAAGGCGCCGGCTTCGGCATCGCCATGGCCGGGCTCGATGGCGGCCGGTTGAACATTGCCGCCTGTTCGCTTGGCGGCGCGCAGTCGGCGCTCGACAAGGCGCTCGCCTACACCTCCGAGCGCAAGGCTTTCGGCTCGAAGATCAACCAGTTCCAGGCTTTGCAGTTCAAGTTGGCCGACATGGAGACGGAGCTGCAGGCGGCACGTATTTTCCTTTATGCCGCCGCCTCGAAACTGGACCACAAGGCGCCGGATGCCGGCAAATGGTCGGCGATGGCCAAGCGTTTCGTCACCGACACCGGTTTCAATGTCGCCAACGACGCGCTGCAACTGCTCGGCGGTTACGGCTACCTGCACGACTACGGCATCGAGAAGCTGGTGCGGGACCTGCGGGTGCACCAGATCCTCGAAGGCACCAACGAGATCATGCGCGTCATCATCGCGCGGGCATTAATTGGAAGGCAGTAGGCAGTAGGCAGTAGGCAGTAGGCAGTAGGCAGCGAGATGACCGGCAAGATCAATTCGTACAAGGATCTTATCGTATGGCAGCAGGCGATGGATCTGGCTGTCGCCACCTATTCCTTGAGCAAGACATGGCCAAAAGAGGAGTTGTATGGGCTGACCAGCCAAATCCGCCGTTCAGCGACCTCTATCCCTGCAAACATCGCCGAAGGTTATGGTCGAGACAATAGAGGCTCTTATCAGCAGTTTCTCCGGATAGCCCAAGGCTCGCTGAAGGAGTTCGAGACACATCTCCAGCTCGCCGAACGCATTGGGCTTGCCACGCATGATCAAGCTAATCATTTGCTGACATCCACCGAGGGCATCGGCAAAATGCTTCGCCAACTCATTGTCAGACTTACGCCGGAATAGACAGCCCTACTGCCTACTGCCTACTGCCTACTGCCTACTGCCTACTGCCTACTGCCTACTGTCTACTGCCAATCTCGGAGCACCACTATGACCACCATCGCCTTTATCGGCCTCGGCAACATGGGCAATCCAATGGCCGCCAATCTGGTCAAGGCTGGGCATCAAGTGCATGGCTTCGACCTGATGCCGGAGAATTTGACCGTCGCGCGCGAGCATGGCGTCGTCGTCATGGCCAACGCACCGGCCGCGGTGAAGGGCGCCAATGTGGTGATCACCATGCTGCCGGCCGGCAAGCACGTGCTGTCGGTCTATGAGGACATAGCGCCCAAGGCGAAAAAAGGCGCGTTGTTCATCGACTCCTCGACCATCGACGTCGAATCGGCGCGCAAGGCGCACGCCATTGCCGCCAAACACGGCCTGCTGTCCATCGATGCGCCCGTCTCGGGCGGCACCGGGGGTGCCGCGGCCGGCACGCTGACCTTCATGGCCGGAGGCGCCGGCGATGCCTTCGCCGCCGCCGAGCGGGTCCTCAAGCCGATGGCCGGCCGCATCGTCCATTGCGGCGGCGACGGTGCCGGCCAGGCGGCAAAGATCTGCAACAACATGATCCTCGGCATCTCGATGATCGGTGTCGCCGAAGCCTTCGTTCTGGCGGAAAAGCTCGGCCTCTCGCATCAAGCACTGTTCGACGTCGCCTCGACCTCGTCGGGGCAATGCTGGTCCCTGACCACCTATTGCCCGGTGCCCGGCCCGGTGCCGACTTCGCCCGCCAACAGGGACTACAACCCAGGATTTGCAGCCGCACTGATGCTGAAAGACCTGAAATTGTCCCAGGAAGCCGCGCAAAGCGCCGGCGCGGTGACGCCACTCGGCGCCGAAGCAGCCCAGTTGTATGCCTTGTTCAACGCCCAGGGACATGGCGGCGCCGATTTCTCCGGCATAATTAATTTTCTGCGCGGCAACTCAGCGTAACCAACGGATTTGGCACGTTTTTTTCCGACTTCTTTCTGCAGAAAGAATGTAAATTTAGATTTGCTTAAGCTCTCGATAACTCTGCGGTAACGATGTCCCTATAAAACGGATTTCGAGGCGGACATATCGCATCCGCCCGGCGCTCCGGATCAGGTCTCGCGTACCGGAGCCCGTAAGTTTCGACAAGTGCCTGTAGGTTTCGCAAAGTGTTTGAGTAGCGAAGCGCCATGCGTATCTGGCAAAGCCGCGTTCCCGATGGAGCGCGGTTTTTGCGTTTCCGCCGGTTTATCCGCGCAGTCTGGTTTTATATTCCGATTGCCGCATTCGGGATCGGGACATGATCTTCGTTGATCAGCACGATCGGTGCATCGGCTCCCTCGAGCCTGACGACCAGCAGGCGCAGGCCCCACGTGCCGGCAGTGCGGACAGCGGTTGAGTAGGCGGTGCCCTTGCCCTTGACGCCGTGGACCGGAATGCTGAACTGGGCGTCACCAGCCCCATTCGCATTCACATTAAGATGGCCGCCGACCCAGAAACTGTCGGTCACATCATCACCGAGGGCGGCCTTGACGCGGTCGTCGGCGCGGAGCCTGTCCATCGTCATGTGATAGGCATCGCTGCCTTTCAGGACGTAGGGGATGCTGCCGACCATCGTCGCACAGCCGCCGATCCCGACCACCCACACGACAAGGCCGGCGATCGCCCAGTTGCGTTGCGTCTTGCGAAACTGTTCCGCGTCGCGCCACGCGCGGTTCCGCCAGGCCCAGCGACTGCCGCGCGCGCCCAGCACGATGATCATGATGATGTTGACCAATGGGATCAGCGCCAGCAGCGCGATGAACGTGCTGTTGCCGATGCCCCAGATCCAGTTGAGGAAGAAGGCGCCCCAGTTCCAGCGGTCGAGTTCGGCTGGAATTTCAGCTGGATGGTTGAGCGGTTGTCCGGCCATCGTGTCCCCCATCGGTACCTGTACCGACTGGTTCTAGCGCATGCGCTGCTTGATGCGCAAAATCAAAGTTCTGCAACGTCAGTCAGGTCTTGTCGGACAGCCGGCGAAAGTTCGCCTTCACGGCACGGCTCGCCGGCTTCAGCGCGGCGCTGATCGAGCGTTCCGCCGCAACGCCGTTGAACAGAGATGGGGTGCGACCGGAATATATCTCCGGCCAGAACCGCGATGCCGACTGCAGGAAAGACATTTGCGCCGCGAACGCGCCTTCGGCCATCGCAACGGTCTTCTCGTTCACCGCACGCGCCGTCTCCGTATTCCATGGCTGGCTGCTCCCGCCATCCATCGCCATCAACGGCAGCCGCATCATCGCCACCAGAGGCGCCAGCATCAGGTCACCGCCGATGCTGGCCGCGTCTTGCGTCCGTCGGCTGTTGCCGGTCTTTCTCATGAAAACAAACCCCTTGTCGCGGCCGAATCAGCCGCTGCCCCACACATTACGCGCTGGGGATGGAAATTCGTTCCCTTATCGCTTGATCAAGTTGTCGAGGCCGGGCGCTCCCGCCGAGGAACGCCCGGTCGGGGCTCGAGCCCTACCGCTTGCGCAGATCGGCTTGCGCCAGATCCAGCGCCTTCGAGATGCGCTCGCAAGCCATATCGATCGTATCGCGGGTCCAGATCAGCGGCGGCGACAGGATCATCGTGTCGCCGGTGGCGCGCAGCATCATGCCGTTCGCGATCGCATGGTCGCGCACGGTCACCGCCGCACTTCCCGCCGGCAGGAAGCGCTCCTTGGTCGCCTTGTCCTTGACGATCTCGATCGCCCCCATCAGCCCGATCGAACGCACCTCGCCGACGAGATCATGCCCGGCAACGCGCTCCTGCAACGCCTTTGCGAAATAGGGGCCGGTATCGTTCCGGACACGGTCGACCAGCCCTTCCCGCTCGATGATCTCGAGGTTCTTCAGCGCCACTGCGCAGGCCACCGGGTGGCCGGAATAGGTGTAGCCGTGATTGAACTCGCCGCCCTTCTCGACCAGCGTCGAGGCGATACGGTCGCCGACCAGCAATGCCGACAGCGGCTGATAGCCCGAGGTCAGCGCCTTGGCCGTGGTGATCGTGTCCGGCTCGATGCCGAGCGTCTGCGCGGCGAACCACTCGCCGGTGCGGCCATAGCCCGTGATGACCTCGTCCAGCATCAGAAGGACATCGTATTTGCGGCAGATGCGCTGTACCTCCGGCCAGTAGCTGGCCGGCGGTATCTTCACGCCGCCCGCTCCCATGACCGGTTCGCCGATGAAGGCGGCAACCTTGTCAGCACCGGCTTCGAGGATCGCGTCCTCGATAGCCCCGGCCGCGCGCAGGCCGAAATCATGATCGCTCTCGCCAGGCAGCGCCAGCTCATAGGCATAGGGCATCATGACATGGACGATGTTGGGCACCGCGCCGCCGAGCTGCTTGTGCATGGGATCCATGCCGCCGAGCGAGGTGCCGGCAACGGTCGAGCCGTGATAGGCCATCTTGCGCGAAATGATGCGGTTCTTCTCCGGCCTGCCTTCCAGCACCCAATAGTGGCGGACAAGGCGCAGCGCCGTGTCGTTGGCTTCCGAGCCGGAGGAGCCGTAGAACACCTGGCTGACGTTCTTCGGTGCGATCTCCGCCAGCTTCTTGGACAGCAGCACGGGCGTCGGCGTCGAGCATTTGAAGAAGGAGTTGTAGTAAGGCAATTCCTTCATCTGGACATAGGCGGCCTCGGCCAGCTCGTCACGGCCATAGCCGACGTTGACGCACCACAGCCCGGCCATGCCGTCGAGGATTTCAGCCCCTTCGGAATCGTAGATGAATGGTCCGTTGGCGCGGGTGATGATGCGCGAGCCGGCCTCGCGCAGTTCCTTGTGGTCGGTGAACGGGTGAAGATGATGCGCGGCGTCGATCTGCTGAAGCTGCTTCAGCGAATAATTCTGATAGGTCATGGATGTGATCTTTCCTCTGGATTCTATCCGGCCCAAGCCGGGCGAATGCGTTAGAGGAAAGCAGGTGGCGAATAACCGATGCGGGCACACAGCCGCAAAAGCTCGGCGCGCAGCGTGCGCGATGACGGTGTCACCGCGATCCGGAATGCACGAGCTGATAGCCTAGCAAGAGCCATGGCAGACACCTTAGAGCAAAGGGCGGTCGAGGTGAACCACTCCTTTGCTCAGGCGGCGCCATGGAAAGAGGTCAGGCTTCGCCGCTCAACGCCCTTTGTAGAAACACATATTTCATCGCGGTCTGCGCCGCCTGCGGCCGGCGGTCGCCGCGGCCGCCATGACCGCCTTCTGTCTCCTCGAAGAACATCGTCTTGGCATGACCGGCTTCCTGCAGACGCGCGGCCATCTTGCGCGCATGGCCGGGATGGACCCGGTCATCGGCGGTCGAGGTGGTCAGCAGAACCGGCGGATAGGCGGCACCGGCATCGACATGCTGGTAGGGCGAATAGGCGGAAAGCCACTTCGCGTCTTCCGGTTTCGACGGGTCGCCATACTCGGCCATCCAGGAGGCACCGGGCGGCAATTCGGTGTAGCGCAGCATGTCGAGGAGCGGCACCTCGATGATGACGGCACCGAAAAGCTCGGGGCGCTGCGTCAAGGAAACGCCGGTCAGCAAGCCGCCATTCGAACCGCCCTGGATGCCGAGCGAGGCTGCTGTCGCAATCCCACGTCGAACGACATCCTGCGCAACCGCGGCGAAATCGTCGAAGCCATTCTGGCGATTGCCCTTGAGCGCTGCCTGATGCCAGGCCGGGCCGAACTCGCCGCCGCCGCGGATGCAGGCCTGCACATAGGCGTTGCCCTTCTCCAGCCACAGCCTGCCGCGCACGCCGGCATAGCCCGGCAGCAGCGGCACTTCGAAACCGCCATAGCCATAGAGCAGCGTCGGCACCGGACCCTTCTGGTCGCGCCGCCTGACGACGAAATAGGGGATCATCGTGCCGTCCTTCGAGCGCGCCTCGAACTGTTCCGAGATCAGCGGCGAGGCATCGAAACGCGCCGGCTGCGATTTCACGGTGGCCAGCGTCTCGCCATTGTCGTCCGACCAGATGATCGAGCTCGGCGTCAGGAAATCGGTGAAGGAGAAGGAAACGCTCGAGCCGAACTGTTCGGCATGGCTGATGCCGACATTGCCGTTTTCGGGCAACGCGACCGGTTTCAGCGACCAGCCTCGATCGGTCCGCTCGCAGACGACGACCTTGCCGCGCACATTGTCCATCAGGTTGATGAACAGCCGGTCCTGCGTGCGGGCAATGCCGGCGATGGAAACGCGATACGCCGGCTCGAACAAAGTCTCCACCGGGCCGAGCGCGTCGGTCTTGACCCAGTGCGCCAGATCCAGCGAATAGAGGCCGTCAGGCTTGCACAACGTGCCGTCGGGCGCCGTCCACGGGCTGCGCAAGCCGAAGACGAGCTGATCCCTGAAGATCGCGGTGTCGGTCATGTCGTCCGGCAAAGGCAGACGTCTGTTTTCACCGGAAGGCAGCCGGAGGAAGATGTGCGAAGCGAAGAAATTCAGCGTCCGGGCCAGGATCAAATAGCGCTTGTCGCCGTCGAACTCGACAGCTGCGCCAACGGCCAGATCCTCTTTCTGCGCCTCGAAGATCGGTGTCGCGTCTTCGAGCTTCGTGCCGCGCTTCCAGAGCTTGACCACGCGCGGATAACCGGACTCAGTCTTGTCGGCCTCCTCGAACGCCGCCGAAACGATGACCGTGTCCTTGTCCAGCCAGCTGAAACCCGACTTGGATGCGGGCGCGCGGAACCCATCTTCTACGAAGGATTTGGTTTCGATGTCGAACTCGCGCATCTCGCTGGCGTCCCCGCCATCGGGCGACATCGAGACAAGGCAGCGATTGAAGTCCGGATAGAGCCGGCTGGCGCCGCTGAACACCCATTTGATCCCCTCCTTCGCCGCAAGCTGGTCGAAGTCGATGATCGTTTCCCAGTCGGGCTTCTCGGTCTTGTAGGACGCGACCGTCGTGCGGCGCCAGAGGCCGAGTACATTGGTCTTGTCCTGCCAAAAATTGTAGACATGGCCTTTGAGTGCGGCGCCGACCGCGATGTTGTCCTCGGCCGTCATCAGGTCGAGCGCGGTCTGGAACGACGCCTGATAGGATGGATCACCCTGCAGCTCGCCAACCGTGACCTCGTTCTGGCGATGCACCCAGTCGAGCGACTGCGTGGCTGTCCTGTCCTCCAGCCAGAGGAAGGGATCGTTGGTCTCGGTGGCGGATCTTGGTTTTTGGATGGGCTTGGTCATGAGGTCTCCGATAAACGCGTCGCTTTTGGCATTGCCAACATCGATATGCCATGTCCGATATTCAATATGTTCAACGCACGATTGAGGCTTTCCGCCGGCCAGCCAGGCTCGCGATCGCCAGCGCCAGGCACATCAGGCCGAGCGTGATCGGCAGCCCGCCGGCGCCCAGAATATCCATGGCGCCGCCCGCCAGCGGCGGCACGGCGATGCCGCCGACGCCCCACATCAAGGAGAACGCTGCATTGCCGGCGACCAGTGTCGAGCCTGTGAAGCGCTCGCCGAGCTCGATGATCGACATCGTGTAGATGCCGTAGGAAACAGCACCCCAGACGAAGATCATCGGCCAGACCAGCGGCGTCTCGATGAGCGGCGGCAAAAGCGCGCAGCCGAGCACCGTCAAGGCAACACAGACAAGCCGCACCAGGCGCGCGGAAAGCCTTTCCGCCAGCAGGCCAAGCGGCACCTGCATGGCGATGTTGCCGGCAATCATCACTGACAGCAGCGCCGACATGCGGGTTTCAGTGATGCCGTGATGGGTGCCATAGACCGGCAGCAAGGCCAGCGCCCCCTGTTCAAAGCCGGCGGCCACGATGACGGCAAACAAAAGCAGCCAGGCCAGCGGCACGAAGCCAAGCACCGAAACCTGGTTCCCGGCCTCGTCGACCTTTGGCAGGCGCTGCAGCACCGAGGCCAGGCAGATGCCGCACAGCACGAAGGCGAAAATGCCGACGAGGAAGGGCGGCCAGCCTTCCGTGCCGACGGCAAGCAAGCACAGCGGCCCGGCCGCGAAACCGGCCGAGATGATCGTCGAATAAACGCCCATGACGCGGCCGCGCCGCGTCGGCGGCGCCAGCGCGATCACCCAGATCTCGCTCAGCACATAGAGCGGATTGGTCACCACGCCGATCAGGAAGCGCAGCGGAAACCAGAGATAGACATTCTGCGTCCAGCCGATCAGCGCCAGCACGATTGCCGACAGAGCAGCACAAATGAGCGCCGTGCGCCCTGCCCCGAACCGCCGCGCCAGCGCCGGGATCAGCGGCGACGACACGATGAAGCCGATCGGCGTCATCGCCGCCGACAGACCGATCATCGCCGGAGAGACGCCCTGGCGCTGCAGGATGAAGCTCAGCAGCGGATAGGACAGCCCCTGCGCGATAGCGAACACCGAGACGGTCGCGATCACCCCCGTGATCGCCGCCCACTGCATCGTCTCGTCGTTCGATTCCGCCAGGTTCATTGTGCGCACCGCTATCGGGGCTGCAGGATTAGCGACTACGTCATCTGGTGGTAAGTCCCCTGGGGGGAGAAAACTGCTTGCTCCAGACAATGCCTGTCAGGAGGCTCGGCCTGTCAGGAGGCTCGGCGCACGGACGAGCGATACAGCGCGAACATCACCAGCACCGCGTCGAGGACCAGCGGTAACGACCGGCAGTCCGAGTGGAAAGGCCGAGCGGGATCTGCAGCGGGATGTTGCCCAGCGAAAGCGCCATCATCAGCGAGGCCAGTACGGCTTCCGCCAGACCGTAACTGGCGCCGAAGACCGGGATCAGCGCATAGGTGCTCTGCTGGACCGCGGCCGAGATCAGCACGGCAAGCAGCAGCGCCGGCGCCAGCTTGGCAAACCCGATAAGGCCGCTGGCCGTCATCCTCGAAACGGGTGAGCTTTGATGAGACGGCATGCAGGATCACCGCACAGAGCGTAAAGCCGGCGTCAGCGACAAGAAAGGCCGGCCAGCGAAATCCGCTTGCGCCAACGGGGCAATGCAATCGGGGCCGCGCAACTGCCGTTCCGGTATGTCGCTTCCCTCGCCCTAGTGGTCGCCGCCTCCGCAATGGCTGGACAGCCGCCGGTCCATTATGCCGCCCGCTATCGCATCGTACGAGGACCACCATGACCGCCGCCCTACAACCAGCAGAACCGGCATTGGCCACCGATCGCGCCCGTCGCGGTGGCCGCGCCGGAAAGCGCGCCGGCGGCTCGGCCGCGTTCGAGCAGCCGGCTTTCCGCCAGCTGAAAAACCCGCTGACGCCGACCAGGCTGGTCTCCGACGACGAGCTGGAATCGATCCACCTCGCTTCGTTGCGCGTGCTGCGGGAAATCGGCGTCGACGTGCTGCATGACGAAGCCCGCCGCATCATGAAAGCGCATGGCGCCGACGTGCGCGATGGCAGCGAGCGGGTGCGCTTCGACAGCGACATGATCCTGGAACTGGTGTCGCATTGCCCGTCGGAGTTCACTATCCATGCCCGGAACCCGGCACACAATGTGCGCTTCGGCGGCAACAATGTGATCATCTCGATGATGGCGTCGGCGCCCAATTGCTCCGACATCGATCGTGGCCGCCGGCCTGGCAATCAGCAGGACTACCGCAATTTCCTCAAGCTCGCGCAGATGCACAATATCCTGAACTGCACGGGCGGCTATCCGGTCGAGCCGACCGATATCCATCCATCCGTCCGCCATCTCGAATGCATCCGCGATCTCAGCGTGCTCACCGACAAGGTGTTCCACATCTATTCGCTCGGCAAGGAGCGCAATGTCGACGGCATCGAGATCGCCAGGATCGCGCGCGGCATCAGCCACGAGCAGCTGCTCGAAGAGCCGTCCGTTTTCACCATCATCAACACCAATTCGCCGCTCAAGCTCGATGTGCCGATGATGGAAGGCATCATCCAGATGTCGAGCAAGGGCCAGGTCGTGGTCGTGACGCCGTTTACCCTATCGGGTGCCATGGCGCCGGTCACCATCGCCGGCGCGCTGGTGCAGCAGAACGCCGAAGCACTTGCCGGCATCGCCTTCGCGCAGATGGTGCGCAAGGGCGCGCCCGTCGGCTATGGCGGCTTCACCTCCAATGTCGACATGAAGTCCGGTTCACCGGCCTTCGGCACGCCGGAATACATGAAGGCGCAGCTCGTTGGTGGCCAGCTTGCCCGCCGCTACAACATACCCTACCGCACCTCCAACACCTGCGCCGCCAACACGGTCGACGCGCAGGCGGCCTACGAAAGCGTGTTCTCGCTGTGGGGCGCCATCCAGGGCGGCGGGAATCTGATGATGCACGCCGCCGGCTGGCTCGAAGGGGGCCTGCGCTGCTCCTACGAGAAGACCATTCTGGACATCGACCTGCTGCAGATGGTGGCCGAATTCCTGACCCCGCTCGACCTTTCCGAGGAGGCGCTCGGCTTCGACGCCATCCAGTCCGTCGGCCCTGGCGGCCATTTCTTCGGCACCCAGCACACGCAGGACCGCTACAAGACCGCCTTCTACTCGCCGATCCTGTCCGACTGGCGCAATTACGAGACCTGGGCGGAAGCCGGCTCGCCGACAGCGCTCGAAAAGGCCAACAAAGTCTGGAAGGAACGGCTTGCGTCCTACGAAGAGCCCTATATGGACCCGGCCATCCGCGAGGAACTCAATGCCTTCGTCGCCAAGCGCCGGTCCGAGGGCGGCGCGCCGACCGATTTTTGATTGTCAAACAATAAGCGTCGCCACGCCGCCCTTCATACACCCGATTCAATTTACGCAAAAACGGACCTATCTACATGAAATCTCACGTAAAAGCGGTTGTCATCGGCGGCGGTGTCGTTGGCTGCTCGGTTCTCTATCACCTGGCCAAGGCCGGCTGGACCGACATCATACTAATCGAGCGCTCGGAGCTAACCTCCGGCTCGTCCTGGCACGCGGCCGGCGGCTTCCACACGCTGAACGGCGACCCCAATGTCGCCAAGCTGCAGGCCTATACGGTGCAGCTCTACAAGGAGATCGAGGAAATATCAGGCCAATCCTGCTCGCTTCACCTGACCGGCGGCGTGATGATGGCCGATACGCCGGAACGAATGGATTTCCTGCGCCTTGCCCACGCCAAGGGCCGCTATCTTGGCATGGACACCGAGCTGATCACCCCGTCCGAAGCCAAGGCGATGTTCCCGCTGATGGACGAGACCAATTTCGTCGGTGCCATGTGGGATCCGGTCGAAGGCCATCTCGATCCGTCCGGCACGACCATTGCCTACTCCAAGGCGGCGAAGAAGCTCGGGGCCGAGATCGTGCTGCGCAACCGCGTCGTCGAGCTGACGCAGGAGGTCGACGGCACCTGGAACGTCGTCACCGAGCAAGGCACGGTGAAGGCCGAGCATGTCGTCAACTGCGGCGGCCTGTGGGCGCGCGAGATCGGCCGCATGGTCGGCGTCGAACTGCCGGTGCTGGCCATGGAGCATATGTATCTCCTGACCGAGCCGATGCCGGAGGTCGAGGAATTCAACAAATCGACCGGGCGCGAAATGATCGGCGTGCTCGACTTCAAGGGCGAGATCTACACCCGCCAGGAGCGCAACGGCATCCTGCTCGGCACCTATGAAAAGGCCTGCAAGCCGTGGTCGCCGATCAACACGCCGTGGGATTTCGGCCACGAACTGCTGCCGCCGGACCTCGACCGCATCGCGCCGTCGCTGGAAATCGGTTTCAAGCATTTCCCCGGCATCGAGAAGGCCGGCATCAAGCAGATCATCAACGGCCCCTTCACCTTCGCGCTCGACGGCAACCCGCTGGTCGGCCCGGTGCAGGGCCTGACCAATTTCTGGTGCGCCTGCGCCGTCATGGCCGGCTTCAGCCAGGGCGGCGGCGTCGGCCTCGCTTTGTCGAACTGGATGGTGCATGGCGATCCCGGCTTCGACGTCTGGGGCATGGATGTCACCCGCTTCGGCGAATGGGCCGGCCTGCGCTACACCAACGCCAAGGTGCGTGAAAACTATTCGCGGCGCTTCTCCATCCGCTTCCCCAATGAGGAACTGCCGGCGGCGCGCCCCGCACAGACGACGCCGCTCTACGACACCATGCTAGCCAACAACGCCGTCATGGGCGACTCCTGGGGCCTTGAGACACCGCTGTGGTTCGCACCGAAAGGCAAGGAGCCCAGGGATATCGTCTCCTTCCATCGCTCCAACGATTTTGGGCCGATCGGCGAGGAAGTGCGCGCCACGCGGGAGCGCGTCGGTGTCACCGAGATCGCCAACTTCGCCAAATACGAAGTGTCTGGGCTAGCGGCTGAGGATTTCCTCAACCGGTTGATGACCAACCGCATGCCGAAGACCGGCCGCATCGTGCTGACGCCGATGCTCAACGAATTCGGCAAGCTGATCGGCGACTTCACCATCGCCAAGGCCGCCCCCAGGGGTGGAGAAGACCGCTTCATGATCTGGGGTTCGTCGGCCGCGCAGAAATGCCACATGCGCTGGTTCGAAAAACATCTGCCGAAGGATGGATCGGTGCGCATCCACCGCTTCGACCAGACATTGGTCGGCCTTTCGATCGCCGGACCGAAATCGCGTGACCTGCTGCAAAAGCTGGTCGATGTCGACATCTCGACAAAAGCCTTCCGCTTCATGGATTTCCGCGAAATGGCGGTCGGCGGCGCGCCTTGTCTCGTCAACCGCATCACCTACACGGGCGACCTCGGCTACGAGATCTGGATGGCGCCTGCCTATCAGCGCCTGGTCTACCAGGCGATCAAGGACGCCGGCGAGGAATTCGGTCTCGTCGATTTTGGTATGCGCGCTCTGCTCTCCATGCGCCTGGAAAAGAACTTCCCGACCTGGTTCCGCGAGCTGCGGCCGATCTACGGGCCGTTCGAAGGCGCGATGGACCGCTTCATCAAGCTCGAGAAGAACGATTTCATCGGCCGAGAGGCTGCCGCCAAGGAGCACGCCGAGGGACCGAAACTGCGCCGCGTCTCCTTCATCGTCGATGCAGCCGATGCCGACGTCATGGGCGACGAGCCGATCTGGGCCAAGGTCAGCAAGGACTACGGCACGGTTGAAAAGCCGCATGGCTATGGCGCGCCGCGCTTCGACACGGGCGGCAAGGAGATACGCGGCTCCAAGGCCGCCGAAGGCGCTTCGGCCGTACGCGGCATCGTCGACGGCGACTGGCGCGTGGTCGGCTGGGTTACGTCGGGCGGCTATGCCCACTATGTGCAGAAGTCGATGGCGCAAGGCTATGTACCAGCAGCACTTGCCGAGGACGAAAGTGCCGGACTGTTCGAGATCGAGATCCTCGGACACCGGCGTCCGGCCCGCATCAATGTCGAAGCACCATTCGATCCGAGCGGCGAGAAGATGCGGACCTGAGGTTCGACCATGGACAGCGCGGGGCCAAAGGGCAGCTTTGGCCGGCATCGCAAGATCATGCCGTTCGAGCCGGGCTCGATCGAGGCGCTGCGCGACGCCTCCCGCCAGAAGGCGGCTTCGCTCAACCAGCATGTTCTGGGCTATGGCGCGCAGGCGGAAGCCGAATGGGCCGCGGCGGGCATTGCCGCTCCCAACCTGCCGGCCATGCGCCAATACCGGCTGGACCGTATCCGCGCCGAGCTGAAGCGCCGCGGCTATGCCGGCGCCCTGCTCTACGACCCCGTCAACATCCGCTACGCCACCGACAGCACCAACATGCAGCTGTGGGTGGCGCACAATCCGACCCGGCATTGCTTCGTCGCCACCGACGGGCCGGTGATACTGTTCGACTATTTCTCCTGCGAACACCTGTCCGATCATTCCGGCGTCGTCGACGAGGTGCGGCCGGCGGTGTCGTGGATGTATCTCTATAGCGGCGAGCTTACGGAGCAAAAGGTCCGCCGCTGGGCCACCGGCATCGCCGATCTGGTCAGGGAACATGGCGGCGGAAACAGCCGCATCGCCGTCGATCACATCAACCCTGAAGGCGTCGAGGAACTGGCACGCCTTGGTGTTTCGATCGGCAATGGCGAAGCGGTGATGGAGAATGCGCGGCTGATCAAGTCGCCGGACGAAATCCTCGCCATGCGCCGCGCCATCGTCGCGTGCGAATCAGCGATGGGCGAGATGGAACAGGCCCTGACGCCCGGCATTTCCGAAAATGAGCTATGGGCCGAACTGCATCGCGGCAATATCGCGCGCGGCGGCGAATGGATCGAGACCCGGCTGCTGACGTCAGGGCCGCGCACCAATCCATGGTTCCAGGAATGCTCGTCTCGAAAGATCGAGGCCGGTGACCTCGTCGCCTTCGACACAGACCTGATCGGCCCCTACGGCTTCTGCGCCGACCTGTCGCGCACCTGGCTGTGCGGCGACGCAAAACCGTCTGACGAGCAGCGCGAGTTGTTCCGCATCGCCGCCGACCAGATCGAGCACAACACGGCACTGATGCAACCGGGCATCTCGTTCCGGGACCTCGTCCAACGTTCGGCGGTGCCGCCGGGTGACTGCTTCGCGACACGCTATGGCGTGCTCTATCACGGCGTCGGCCTGGCCGACGAATACCCGACCTTGCCGCATGCCAGCGACTGGGCATCAGATACGCCGGACGGCGTGCTGGAACCTGGAATGGTGCTGTGTGTGGAAAGTTACATCGGCAGGCTTGGCGGGCGCGAAGGCGTCAAGATCGAGGAACAGATCCTGATCACCGCGGCCGGCAACGAGCAGCTTTCAAACTACCCGTTTGACGAGCGGCTGCTCGGCTAGGCCGGCAAGGACCTCGCGTAGCGCGGCTGCCGTCTTTTCCGGCGTCGTTGCGGCGGTGATGTAAGGCAGGCCCTTGCGCCGTCCCGTCCAGCCAACGACCCTTACTTTCCGAGCTGCCGGCTCGAAGCGCTGCGCCAGCACCCAGCTCTCGCAGTCGATGGCCGCGACATCGGCCTTGCCCTCGGCAATCGCGACGATCGAGGAACGGTGCCCGCCGCTTTCGCTGCGCGAGGCAAAGAGGTCAAGGCTCTCACCCATTGCCTCCAGGTCGCGCGTCAGACCGATCAGGCCGGACATGGAATCGAGACTGTTGAAGGTGAAGCGCCTGCCACGGATGCGATCGAGCGGGATCAGCGGGCTGCCGTCATCTGGCGAGGCAACCGACGGCGCGCCATCCGCCAGCATAACGATGGCACTGGAATAGAGCTCACCCTGCCCGCCTTCATAGGCGTCGTAGCTCGGCTGGCCGACCACTTGCACATGCCTGGACAGGCCTAGTTCCATCGGCCCCCAGCAGGTCTGCGCGAACAGCAGCGCCGGATGCAGCCACAATTTGAGAAAGTCGAGTTCGTCCGGCGACAATGTCGCCCGATCGGATGCAATCAGTTTTCCCTGGGCATCGTGAATGCCGCCCGGCACCGGCGGCAGGTCACCATTGCGGCGCGCGATGGTTTGCGGCGCGTCGATACCCTTTTGCCGGAAGGCATCGCGCAGCAGCGCCCATTGCGCGTCGACGTCATCGCGCACTTCAGGCCAGTCATACATCGGCAACGCCGCAACCAATTCGCTCATGTCGGAATCCGACCGCTATGCCCGGGATTGAAGGGAACCGACCGCAGCCAGTCTAGCACGCAGCACCTGCCTGCCACAAAAACTCATTCCTTGGGCGGCTCCGCGGGAACCGGCGCACTGCCAAGCCCGCTGATGCTGCGCGCCCTGACGCGTGGCTTGAACGCCCTGCCGGGCTCCGCTTGGCGCCGCAGCACCGGGTGCACGACCGGCTCCTTCGCCTTGAACGCATAGGCTTTGATCAGCGCGAAATAGTTCGGATAGGCATAGCCATTGTTCATCCGCAGCCATTCCTCACGGCGGTCACGAAACAGCTTGGGCAGCTTGTACCAGGCCACCGTCGGGGTCTTGTGATGGACGAAGTGCAGATTGTTGTTGAGGAACAGGAACGACAGCGGCGAGCGCTCGACGATTACCGTGCGGCCTTCCGGATGTTCCGACCATTGATGCTCGGCGAAAGTGCGGATCGAGATCAGCGACTGGCCGAGCCAGACCGGCACCAGAATGTAAAGCCACAGCGGGATGCCGAAGCCGAATTGGACGATCGGCACCACGATGGCAAGGCCGATCGCATGCAACAGCCAGGCCTTGCGGATCGCCTTGTCGCCGGCGATCATCTGCTTGGCGTCGTCGATGAAGAAGCCGATGCAGGACAGCCAGGGGCCGAGCACGAACCGGCCGGCCATGGTGTTGTTGATCTTGAGCACGAATTTCATCGTCGGCGGCAGCTCGTCATGCTGCCACAGCGCCTGGTAATAGCTTTCCGGATCGTCCAGCGGATCGGTCAACCGCTCGTCGGCGTGGTGGCGCATATGGATTGTCTTGAAGCGGCGGAACGGCCAGACCAGGCCGATCGGCAGGAAGACGAAGGCTTCGTTGACCCGCGCGTTGCGCGTCGGATGTCCGTGCAGCGCTTCGTGCATGATCGAGGATTGCAGCGCGGCGGTGAAGGCGAGGACGGCAAGCGCCAGGATGGGGTAGGATGGCCAGAGCAGGAAACCGGTGGCGAGCCAAGTTGCGTAACAGAAGAAGGCGAGTACCACGGTCGGCCACTCGATGGCCGGTACTCTGTGTCGCCTGATGCTCTTGCTCGTCATGCTATCGACCACTGCCCCTCAGTCGCCGGAGCCCCAATTGGTTCCTGACAGCATTGTGTCAGGAGAATTGATTCCTCTCAACGAGACAAAGTGCACAAACTGTTGCGATTGCGCATTTTTGACCGCACATGTTATACATTGTAAACAGACTTAGGGATTTATTTACGCCTGAGGACCGCGTGAAGGCGCTTCAGCGCAAATTTTTCCTCAATCGGACCGGAGTGCCGATATGGATAAGCGCGACCTATCGACCATCTTCCGCGAGCGCCTGAAAATGCTCTTGACACGCTCCGACCTCAACCAGTCGGCCTTCGCGACGGCGGTCGGCATCGACCGCTCGGCGCTGTCGCAGCTGCTGTCGGGCGCCTCGACCCGCCTGCCCCGCGCCGAAACGCTGCTCAATATCGCCGCCGAGTTCAAGGTGTCGCTCGACTGGCTTCTCGGCCTCAGCCAGGACGAGGGCCTCACCGGCGAAATCCGCGAGAGCCTGGAGATCGAGGAAGCGCCCGACGGCTTCGACCGCACGCTGCTGGCCAAATGGCATGCCGAGGCCGCCGGCACCAAGATCCGCTACGTGCCCGCCGGCATTCCCGATCTTCTGCGCACCGAGGCGCTGATCGAGTATGAGGCGGGCATCGCCAACAAGAGCCGCCTGGCGCAGGCAGGCGAAACACAATACCGCATCGACTACAACAGGCGGCCGGAAACCGACATGGAAGTCTGCATGCCACGCCACACGCTGGAGATCTTTGCACGCGGGCTGGGTGTCTGGGACCGTTTCCCGGAAGCCGACCGCCGCGCCCAGCTCCTGCACATGGCGACGCTGCTCGACGACCTCTATCCAACCTTCCGGCTGTTTCTCTATGACGGGCGGATGCGCTATTCGATCCCCTACACCATCTTCGGACCCTATCGCGCCGCCATCTATGTCGGCGACATGTATCTGGTGCTCAACGCCACCCAGCCGATCCAGACGCTGATCCAGCATTTCGACAATCTGATCCGCGCCGCCGACATCAACGCGCACGAGGCGGCAGGCTTCGCGCACAGATTGGCCGGCATGTCGTTCCCAACAGGCACTGTTTAAGCTTCGGCGATCATGATCCTTTGGGCGGACCGGGTGCTGCCGCCACTGCTATTTCATTGACTACACATAAAGACTTCTTTATATCCTTATTCGAATTCGAAACATGAAAGCCAATCCGATGACGACCACCAACCCTATCGACGCGCTGCTGACTGAAAAGGGCGTGCTGCTGGCCGATGGCGCCACCGGCACCAATCTGTTCGCCATGGGTCTGGAGGCGGGTGAGGCACCCGAGCTGCTGAACGAGACGGCGCCCGACACCATCACCAGCCTGCACCAGAATTTCGTCGATGCCGGCGCCGACATCATCCTCACCAACTCGTTCGGCGGCACCCGTCACCGCTTGAAGCTGCACCATGCGCAGGACCGCGCGCATGCGCTGAACAAGCGCGCCGCCGAGCTCGCGCGCGCCGTCGCCGACAAGGCCGGTCGCAAGGTGATCGTCGCCGGCTCGGTCGGCCCGACCGGCGAATTGCTGGTGCCGCTTGGCGCCATGACCTATGACGAGGCGGTCGACGCCTTCGCCGAGCAGATCGAGGGCCTCAAGGCCGGTGGCGCCGAAGTTGCCTGGATCGAGACGATGTCGGCTCCCGACGAGATCCGCGCCGCCGCCGAGGCTGCCATACGCGTCGGCCTCCCCTACACCTACACCGGTTCCTTCGACACCGCCGGCCGCACCATGATGGGCCTGCTGCCGAAGGATATCCACGGCGTCACCGACGGGTTTTCGCAGGCACCGCTCGGTGTCGGCGCCAATTGCGGTGTCGGCGCCTCCGATATCCTGGCCTCACTGCTCGACATGACCGAAGCGAAGCCGGAGGCGACGGTTATCGTCAAGGGCAATTGCGGCATTCCCGAATTCCGCGGTACCGAAATCCATTATTCCGGCACGCCCGAACTGATGGCCGACTATGTGCGCCTCGCCGTCGATGGCGGCGCCAAGATTATCGGCGGCTGCTGCGGCACCTCGTTCCAGCACCTTGCCGCGATGCGCAAGGCGCTCGACGCCCACACCAAGGCGGATCGTCCGACTGTTGCCGCGATTGTCGAGCGCATCGGTCCGATGCGCAACAAGGTGGCGACGGAAAACACCGCCGAGACCAGCGAAGCCCGCCGCGAGCGCCGCCGCGGCCGGGCCTGACCCATCGGTTTTCGACTATTCGCTGTTGTCGGCGTAGCTCGACTGCGCCGACTTGAAGTCGACCACATTGTCGCCGCGCATCGTCATCAGCGCGCCGGATGAAACCGGATCGGTTATCTGCTCCAGCATGATGCGGAAGCGGTCGTTGGTCAGCGCCGACATGGCGGTGTCGCGCGCCTGCGCGACATCGTCGCTGATGCGCCTTGATTCGGATGATGGGGCTGATGAAACCGCGGAGGCGTCGCGTGCTGGCGGTATCGAGTTGGCGATAGTCCTGATCTGCAATTCCGGCTCCTCAAGCCCCGTAGACATGTCCCGTGTAGCAAGGAGGGGGTTGCGATCCGGTACCGGAAATGCGGCGCAATTTAACGACCCGGGAAATTGCAAAAAAAAGGCCGGCAAGGGAATGAACCCCTCGCCGGCCTGCCTCACCCGCCCGTAGGTCGGTTTCCCCTATCAGAACGATCCCATCTGAAAGAAACCGGCCGTCATCACCACTACCGGTTACCGCCCAGCGCCGAGGCAAGGCGCACAAGCGAGAGGAACTCGGACCTGTACCCAAACGGGTCGGCTCCTCGAGCGGCAGTGGCGATCTCCATGATCTTGTCATAACCGAACTTCGCGGTCGCATCCTCGTCGCGCAGCTTCTGGCCGAAGGCCGCGACCGCGACGGAGAAACGCTGGTCGGTGCTGGCCTGGTCAAACGACGAAATCTCATTGGCCGAGGTCACCGGTGTGGTGATCAGCTTCGAGACGTCCTCGTTGGGCAGCTTGTAGCGGATCTTGACGAAGGCATATTCGTCCGCATTGGCGACGCCGCCATTGTTGACCGACGCCTGGCCATAGCGCAGCGGATCGATCTGTTCCCCGCCGCCGCCCTTGGGTGTGATCTCGTAGATCGCGGTGACCGAGTGGCCCGAGCCGATATCGCCGGCATCGACGCGGTCGTTGTTGAAATCCTCGCGGTTGAGGGCGCGGGTCTCGTAGCCGATCAGGCGATATTCGGAGACCTTGTTCGGGTTGAACTCGACCTGGATCTTCACGTCCTTGGCGATGGTGAACAGCGTCGAAGAAGCATCCTCGACCAGCACTTTCTCGGCCTCGGCCAGCGTGTCGATATAGGCGGCGGTGCCGTTGCCGTTCTGGGCGATGGTCTGCATCATCTGGTCGTTCAAATTGCCTCGGCCGAAACCGAACACCGACAGGAAGACACCGGTCTTGCGCTCGCTCTCGATCAGCCGCTTCAGATCATCGTCATCGCTTTGGCCGACATTGAAGTCGCCGTCGGTGGCGAGCATCACCCGGTTGACGCCGTCCTTGACGAAGGATTTCTGCGCCAACCTGTAGGCTTCCTTGATACCCGCCTCGCCGGCCGTGCTGCCGCCTGGCCTCAAATTGTCGATGGCACTGAGAATCTTGTCCTTTTCGGACGCCTTGGTCGGCTCCAGGACCGTACCGGCATCACCGGCATAGGTGACGATCGAGATGGTGTCGTCCGCCTTCAGCTTGCTGACCAGCAGCCGGAATGCCGACTTGAGCAGCGGCAGCTTGTTCGGCTCGTCCATCGAGCCCGAGACGTCGATCAGGAAGACCAGATTGGCCTTCGGCTGCTCGGCCGGCTTGACGTCAAATCCCTTGATGGCGACGTGCATCAGCCTGGTGTGCGTGTTCCACGGCGTCGGTATCACGCTGACGGTCGAGTTGAACGGCGTCGAAGCCGAGTCCGGACCCTTCCAGTCATAGGGGAAGTAGTTGATCATCTCTTCGACGCGCACCGTGTCGGCCTGTGGCAGGGTGCCCTGCTTCAGCGAGCCGCGCACGAAGGAATAGGAGGCCGTGTCGACATCGATCGAGAAGGTCGAGACCGGATCTTCGAGCGCGGCATGCACCGGATTGGTCTTGAAATCCTCGACGCGGTCGCGGTTCTCTTCCTGTGGTGCCAGATGGTCGGCCGGCATAGTGGCAGGCTGCTGTTGCACCATCAGCTTGGATTCGGCGCTCTGCATGCGGTCGACCCGCGCGGCATTGGGTGCGTTGGTCGTGCCATCCAGCGCCAATTCTCCTGCGGGTGCTGGTTCGGCCGGCACACCACGCCCTAGTGCATTCTGCTGTGTCGCGCCGCCGGCAACGGTCGATTCGGATTTCGGCGGCGAAGCCGGAGCCACAAGCGCATCGGTAGCGTCGCGGCTTTCCACATCGGCGTCTGCCTTCTTGTCTTTCTCCAGCTCCGAGATGTTCGGCTTCGGCTCGGCGGTCATCGGCTTCACGGTCGCCGGCTTGTCGGCCAGCGTCTCGCTGATCTTCTCGTCGCCGCCGAATTTAGGCGGCTGCTCCCTCAGCATATGGAAGGTGGCGTATCCGGCGATCGGCAGGGCGACGAGCCCGGCAAGGGCCGGCGTGGCAATGAGTTTCTTTTGCATGATCTCGCTCCAGAGCTTTTGTGCTCGCTCTGTGAGACGAAGCCCGCCAACCGATCCTTGGGTGACAGCAGAAATATTTTCCTGATCGTATGCGCGCAGAGCGGCTTCAAAGGCACGGGCCTTCGCGCGCTCGCCCGGCGCCGGCGCCGCGATATCGCGCAGTCTCTTGAGTTCGTTGTCGTCGACCATGGTCACACTTCCCCGGCCGTACGCATCAGCGTCTTCAGCCGTTTCTTCGCTTCATGGATGTGCCAGGAAACCGTCGTCTCCGAGATCGCCATCGCCTCGGCGGCGGCCGCGTGGCTCAACCCTTCGCCATAGACCAAAAGCACCGCATCACACTGCTTGTCCGGCAATTGCCGAACCGCTGCCCAAAGCGCATCGGCCGGGTCTTCCGGTTCGGCCGACGCATCGCCCGTGATCAGCGCATGGATGCCATAGGCCTCGGTCTTGATCGCCTCACGCGCGGTCTTTCGCATCGTGTCTCGCGCGGCGTTCATCGTCACGGAATAGAGCCATGTCGTGAAGGCGCCGCCGCCGCGATAGTCGCGGATCGCCTTGCCGAGCCGGACGCAGACCTCTTGGGCGATGTCTTCGGCGTCCGCCTTCCTGCCGCACCATCGATAGGCGGTCCGATAGACGAAGTCGTAATGGCGCTCCAGCAATGTGCTGAAGGCCCCCCTGTCTCCGCCCTTCGCCCGCCCGATCAGTTCGGAGTCGGAGGCTTCGCTCTCATCCAGCATCATCGCCATCATTTGCCTGTTGGACGAAGGCTAATGGCTAATCCTTGGGGTAATGGAAAGATTTTTTCGGAAACGGCCGGATCGT
Source organism: Mesorhizobium sp. M1396 (assembly GCF_040317725.1). NCBI lineage: Bacteria > Pseudomonadati > Pseudomonadota > Alphaproteobacteria > Hyphomicrobiales > Phyllobacteriaceae > Mesorhizobium > Mesorhizobium sp. M1396. Next base: position 89,310 of record NZ_JAMYLA010000006.1, read on the forward strand.
GACCATCAACGCCCCTGCTTGACACATCCATATCTCGGTGGTTATACGTTAAACCAATAGCCGCCGGGTTATCGATCCCAAATGACGAACGCTCACGATGTCCTCTTCAGAACGCTCTCCGATCCGACGCGTCGTGCGATCTTCGAGCGCTTGTGCCGCGAGGGCGAACAGACGGTGGGAGCGTTGACGGCTCAATCCGGGGTCTCGCAGCCCGCGGTGTCGAAGCATCTCGGTCTTCTCAGGCAGGCCGGACTGGTGCGCGATCGCCATGAAGGACGGCAGACCCATTACAGCGCCCGGCTCGCAGCACTTTCCCCACTAACCGACTGGACGAACCAGATGAACGCGTTCTGGCAGAGCCGGTTCGACGACCTCGAAAATTTGCTCAAAAGAATGGACCAATGACCAGCACAGCGGCCGAAACGCGCTCCGTCATCGTCGAACGTGATATCCCCTATCCGCCGGAGAAGATCTGGCGCGCCCTCACCCAACCGCATCTGATCGAGGAGTGGCTGATGAAGAACAACTTCAAGCCAGTCGTGGACCACCGTTTCAATCTCAGCGCCGACTGGGGCGGCGTCGACTGTCGGGTCCAGACGGTCGAGCCCAACAAGACGCTATCCTACACCTGGGATACCAAGGATCTCGAGAGCGTGGTCACCTGGACGCTCACCGCTACGAGCACGGGGACCCATCTGCGCATGGAGCAGACGGGCTTCCGGTCGGACCAGCAGCCCTACTTCCGCGGCGCCACCGTCGGCTGGCAGAGGTTCCTTGCTGCCCTGGAGGATGTCCTGGCGCGGCTGGATTGAAAGCCGCCGGCAAGCGGATCGCTGGGTCCGCTTCGGCCCGTTGACAGGAGGTGCCATTGGACAAGTGGATTCGGCAAATTCATCGCTGGCTGTCGATCATCTTTACGCTGACCGTCATCGCCAACTTCGTCACCATGGCATTCGGGCAGCCTCCCGCCTGGGTGGTCTACTCTCCGCTGTTACCGCTCTTCTTGCTGCTGTTCAGCGGCCTGTACATGTTCGTGCTGCCCTATGCCACCAAGGGACGCGACGCGCAGCGCGCGGACGGATAGGTGTGGGCAGAATGGCCAAGACGCTGGGACAATCCATCAAGGCCAAGGCTGCACCGGTGCTGCTCTCGGGCGGCAACCCGCAAATCGCCAAGGGCGACGGCGACGCCCCCGTGCAGGCATACATCGCCGCAATGCCAGGCTGGAAGCGCGATCTCGGCGAGCGCCTCGACGCGCTCATCCAGCGCAGCGTGCCTGACGTGCGCAAGGCCGTGAGATGGAATTCGCCGTTCTACGGCATCGAAGGCCAAGGCTGGTTCGTGACGTTTCATGTCTTCACCCACTACGTGAAGGTGACCTTCTTCAGCGGCATGTCGTTGCGGCCGATCCCACCCGGCGGCACGGCGAAGAGCAAGGATGTGCGCTGGATCGACATCCGCGAAGACGACCAGTTCGACGAGGCGCGGATGGCGGACTGGGTGAAGCAGGCCGCCGCCCTGCCCGGCTGGGTCCCGTAGCGACCGAATACGACAGAGGAGAAATAGCCATGAAGATCAAGCTGACCAGTGTGCACGTGGACAACCAGGAGAACGCACTGCGCTTCTATACCGACGTGCTCGGCTTCACCAAGAAGGCCGATTTCAGCAATGGACCCTATCGCTGGCTGACCGTGACCTCGGCCGAAGAGCCTGACGGGACCGAGCTGCAGCTCGCCCTCAACGACAACCCGGCGGCCAAGGCTTATCAGGAAGCCATCTTCAAGCAGGGGCAGCCCGCGGTTATGTTCTTCACCGACGACATCAAGGGCGACTACGAGCGCATCAAGGCCAAGGGCGGCGCGTTCACCATGCCGCCGACCGAGGTAACCGGCTCGACCATCGCTCAGCTGAACGACAGCTGCGGCAACCTCGTTCAGATCACCCAGCTGGCGCGCTGGTAAAGGACGGCGGTTGAACGCGTCGAGGCACAGGAAGGCACCCAATGAACCCATCCGAACAGATCGACCAGCTGATCGCCGGCCTCAAGGACTGGCGCGCCGAGACGCTCGCCGGCATCCGCAAGACCATTCTTGCAGCCGACCCGGACATCGTCGAGGAGTGGAAGTGGATGGGCAGCCCGGTGTGGTGCCTCGACGGGAACATCGTCGTCGGCAATGCCCACAAGGATAAGGTGAAGCTCACCTTTTTCCACGGCGCCAGCCTGCCCGATCCCGACAAGCTGTTCAACAACGGTTTTGGCGGCAAGGTGTGGCGGGCAATCGATATCCTTGAGGGCGACAAGCTCGATGAGGGCGCCCTGAAAGACCTTGTCCGGGCCGCCATCGACTACAACCGGGCCAAAAAGAAGAAGAAAGCGCGGGCGGGTGCTCGGGCGAAGGTGCAGAAGTAACGGGTCCTAGGCAGCCTGGCCCGCCACCCATCCCGACGACCATGCCCACTGGAAATTATAGCCACCCAGCCAACCTGTGACATCGACGACTTCGCCTATGAAGAACAGGCCCGGCACGGATCTCGCCTGCATGGTCTTCTGGTCCAGTCCGTTGGTGTCGACCCCGCCCAGCGTCACTTCGGCGGTGCGGTAGCCCTCTGAACCGGCCGGCTTGATACGCCAGTCATTGACCGCGGCGGCGACGGTCTCGATCTGGGCGTCCGAGAGATCGGCGAGGTTGCTCTCGATCCCGGTTCGTTCAGTGATCGATTGGGCAAGCCGCTTCGGCAGATGATTTGCCAGCACCGTCTGCACCGCCTGCCGTCCATTGTCGCGCTTGGCGGCACGAACAACGTCCGCCACATCAATTCCCGGCAGCATGGCGATGCGGATTTCATCGCCCTCGCGCCAATAGGACGAGATTTGCAGGATGGACGGTCCGCTGACGCCGCGATGCGTGAACAGCATCGCTTCGGAAAACCGCGTCTTGCCGCAGGCGACTTCCGCGTCGACGGCGTTGCCAGCCAGCGGCGCCAGCCGTTCGAGCGTGTTGGCGTCGAATGTCAGCGGCACCAGCGCCGGCCGCGTTTCGACAATGGCTAGGCCGAACCGTTCGGCAAGCTCATAGCCGAAACCGGTCGCTCCCATCTTGGGGATCGACTTGCCGCCGCAGGCCACAACAACGGACTGGCAAGTGACCGTGCCGGTGGAGAGGGTGAGCACAAACCCCTCGGCCGTTTTGCGGACATCCGCAACGCTGGTCGACAGGGCCAGCTCCACGCCCCTGCCCTGCATTTCCGAGACCAGCATGTCGATGACCTGGCGGGCGGAGCCGTCGCAGAACAATTGCCCCAGCGTCTTCTCGTGGTAGGCGATGCGATTGCGTTGGACGAGCGCGATGAAATCGCGCTGCGTGTAACGGCTGAGCGCCGAAATGCAGAAATGCGGATTGCCCGAGAGAAAATTATTCGGGCTGGCGTGGATGTTGGTGAAGTTGCACCGGCCACCGCCCGAGATGCGGATCTTTTCGCCCGGCATCGCCGCGTGATCGAGGATCAGCACCGAACGGCCGCGCTTGGCCGCCTCCACGGCGCACATCATTCCGGCGGCACCCGCGCCGATGATCACGACATCATAGAATTGCATCAGGCTATTCGTTCCCGCTCGACCCACTCATCCGGGGCCGCGCCATTTCTGCTGCCTGATACCGCGAACGGGACGGGCAGCCAACAGGCAAGAATAGCCGCGGAGAGGTTTGGGGACAGGAACCAAGCGAAGACCGGACGTCGGCTTTCGACCCTGAGCAGTTGACCACTTTGGCCTGACAGTTCTCTAGCAATCCTGTCCCAGCAGTTTGGTGATCTGGGGCGTAACGATTTTGGTGAACAGCCCGGGATCGCTGAAAGCCCTCGCAGAGAGCATGGCCCCATGAACCGATGCCATCAACATTTGGGCCTCCTCCTCCGGCCGGTTGTTCAACCGGAACAAGCCCTGCTCCACTCCAGCCCGCAGCACCGACGTAAGCCATCTCGCCAGGTTATGGAAATGAGCACGAATGCGCGATGCGACCTCTTCCGGCAGCATCTGCATCTCGCCAGCGAGCATCGCGCAGACGCAAAATGACGGCGAGGCATCGCGAATGCATGTCTGCCAGTAGTTCAGATAGGATCGCAGTTGTTCTGCAGGGCTTGAGAACTGCTTCCGGACAGATTCCAAACCGGATTCAGCCTGCCGCTTGTAGCGATCCACCAGCACCGAGACCAGTTCGGCCTTCGTCGGAAAGTGATGGTGGATGCTCGCCTTCCTGATGCCGATCGCAGCCGAGATATCGGCATAGCTGAACCCGTTATAGCCGCCTGCGACGATGAGCGACTGCGCGATGTCGAGAATTTTTTCGGACGTCGAAGTCTTTGATTCCATACTTTCGCCTACCTTCTGGTAGGAAGATTGTCAAGTATGTGCATCGCTCCTGCTTCTCACGAAGAGGTGTCCGAGCGCCGGGTTGACTCATGGGAGGATGCCTCCCTACTGGTAGGTAGACAACAACAAGGAGCCTGCCAATGCAAAGCCAATCTTCGACCCGGCCCAACTGGTTGCGATCCTATTATTTCGGACGCGCCATATTCTCTATCGCCTGGATTGCTGCCGCCATTCTCTTCAGCGGGCGACCCGGTCCCGCCGCGTTTCTGCTCGTGATCTACCCGGCATGGGACGCGTTCGCCAACCTGGTTGACGTCAGGGTAAATGGCGGCCTGAAAGCCAACTCGTCTCAAGCATTGAATGTCGTGGTCAGCCTGATAACGGCGCTCGCCGTCATCGTGGCGGTCCGCAACGGCATGTATGCCGTTCTGGCCGTGTTTGGGATTTGGGCGATCCTCTCGGGCCTGCTGCAGCTGAATACGGGACTAAGGCGTTGGCGCTACTATGGCGCACAATGGGCGATGATCCTAAGTGGTGCGCAATCGGCCCTCGCCGGCGGCTTCATGATCAGCCTATCCCTCGGCACTGTTGCGCCGACGATTCTAGACATCGCCCCTTATGCTGGGTTCGGCGCGTTCTACTTTCTGCTTTCCGCCATTTGGCTTGTCGTCGCAGCCTATCGCAAGGCAGAAACCTAGGCGCTGCCTGATACGCGGCGGCAAGGTGAAAATCATCTGCCGCCGTCTTCAGCACGGTCAGTATCGCCACGACGGGCGCCTTGTGACCTGGCAGTGAATCCCGGCCCTAGATCAGTGTCTCGGCGAACAGCGTCGTCAATCGCTTCCAGTGGCGCTCGGCGCCCGCGGCATTGAAAACGCTGTGGTCTGGCACGCACCAGCCATGCGCCACACCGACATAGTTTTCGATGACGTGGTCGACTTCCGCAACCCTGAGCGCCTCGGCCAGCCGCGCCGATTGTTCCGGCGGAAAACTTCTGTCGACACCGGAAGTGCCGACATAAACGCGCGCCTGGATGGACGCTGCCTTGCGGTGCGGGCTGTCGGCGGCGTCGCTGGCCAGATTGCCGCCATGGAAACTCGCGGCTGCCTTTATCCTGTCTGGATAGGTCGCGGCGGCATTCAATGCCCGGCCGCCACCCATGCAATAACCGACCGTGCCGACCGGTCCGGTGACGCCCTCGGCAGCCAGAGCATCGAGGAAAGCACCACTGTCGCTGATGGTCATCTCCTGCGTCGTGCCGCTGACCAGCGCCGTCAGCGCCGCCTTGGTCTTTTCCTCGACGAAGGCGGTCTTGGCGTCGAACGGCCCGTAAGGCGCATTGCGGTAGAACAGGTCCGGCAGCAGCACCGTATAACCTTCATTCGCCAGCCGCTCGGCCATGCTGTCGAGCGCCGGCCGCGGACCGAAAGCGTCCTGATAAAAAATGACGCCGGCCTTGGTCGAAGATGCCTTTGCCGAGCGGAAAAGCCCTGCCTTGGCAACGCCATCCCTGGTCTCGATGTGAAGCTGTTGTTTCGTCATCGCCCGGCTCCGTTCGTCAGATGCGCGATACATATCCGGCCGAACCGATACGGCAAGGCGTTCCCTGAACCCGGCGGTCAACATTTCGTGCAGGATTGCGTGTCGGTTTACAGTCCCGCGAATGCCGCCATGTGAAACGCCTGGACCTCCGGCGGATAGCGATAGGTTGTGCCATAGGGACAGGCGTTTCGATCGAGGCAGCCGCCGCTGCGGCACGGTTCGCCGTCCGTTCCCCGCACATGCGCAAGACAGCCCTGATAGGCAAATCCTTGCGCGGAATAGGCGTAGACTGGGCAAGATTTCAGGCATGGTTTCTCGACACAGGTATCGCAAAGGTGAGGCGCTGCCTCGGCGGCGCGAACCGGAAGCGTGTCCTCGAACAGCAGTGCACCGCGATAGGCGTGCCACAGCCCGTATCGCGGATGCATGAGGATGCCGAGCGGTGACGGCCTCAGCCCCTCCGCCCGCATCGCCCATTGCTGGAACGGCAGATAGGGCTTGTCCGATGGCGAAACGGCCCGCGCCCCGAATGCCTCCGCCACGGCACCGATCACTTCGCGCGACCACGTGTCGAGCGGATTGGCGATGCTCCGTGGTTGCTTTTCCCGCCAGCGCAGGAAATGCGGCCAGGGCGCGGCACCCCCCTGCCCCACCAGCAGGACGGCTCTGGCCGGCGCGCCCGATGATCCAGTTGGCGACGCTTCGCCGGGCGCGAAATTGAAACCGCCGCGAAGGACAAGGCCGTTGGCGAGAAGCGCCGCAGAGATGCGGTCAACGCTGCAGGCAGGCGCAATCATTCCTTCTTGACCGGATCGGAGAACGCGCTCCGCCAGACTTCCTTGTGGATGATGCTGGCGACTTTAGCCCCGCCTGACTCGGGCTCCTTTCAAGTGAAGGCGTCGGGCATCGACCCCTTCTTCCTGGCGATGAAGTCCTTCAAGGCCTCGTCGATGCTCGGATCGAGATGCGGCGCCTCGTAGCTCTCCAGCCAGCGGCGGGCAAGCTCGTTGGCGCGCTGCGGCGCGGTCTTCTCGCCTTCGGCCAGCCACTGCTCGTAGGAATTGTTGTCGGCGATGTTGGAGCGGTAGAAAGCGGTCTGGAAATTCGCCTGGGTGTGGTCGCAGCCGAGATAGTGGCTGCCCGGACCGACCTGGCGTATGGCATCCATCGCCTGGCCGTTTTCCGATAGATCGACCCCCTCGGAGAATTTCTGCGTCATGCCGAGCTGGTCGATGTCCATCATGAATTTTTCGTAGCAGGACGCCAGCCCGCCCTCGAGCCAGCCGGCCGAATGCAGCACGAAATTGGTGCCGGCCAGGATGGTCGAGTTCAGCGTGTTGGCGCTTTCATAGGCCGCTTGAGCATCCGGGACCTTGGACGCGCAGAGCGAGCCGCCGGTACGGAACGGCAGGCCGAGGCGGCGCGCCAGCTGTGCGGCGCCATAGGAAACCAGCGACGGCTCCGGCGTGCCGAAGGTTGGCGCGCCCGACTGCATCGAGATGGACGAGGCGAAGGTGCCGAACAGCACCGGCGCGCCCGGCCGGATCAGCTGCGTGAACGAAGCGCCGGCCAGCACCTCGGCCAGAACCTGCGTCAGCGTGCCGGCCACCGTCACCGGGCTCATCGCGCCGGCAAGGATGAACGGCGTGACGATGCAGGCCTGGTTGTGGCGCGCATAGACTTTCAGCGCGCCGAGCATAGTCTCGTCGAACACCATCGGCGAGTTGGCGTTGATCAGGCTGGTCAGCACCGTGTTGTTTTCGACGAAATCGTCGCCGAACACGATCTTGGCCATGGCGACGGTGTCTTCGGCACGCTCCGGCGCGGTCACCGAGCCCATGAACGGCTTGTCGGAATATTTGATGTGGCTGTAGATCATGTCGAGATGGCGCTTGTTGACCGGCACATCGACCGGCTCACAGACCGTGCCGCCCGAATGGTGGATCGACGGCGCCATATAGGCGAGCTTCACGAAATTCCGGAAATCCTCGATCGTCGCATAGCGCCTGACGCCGTCGAGGTCGCGCACGAAGGGCGGACCGTAGACAGGCGCGAAGACCGTGGCATTGCCGCCGATCTGCACCGAGCGCTCGGAATTGCGGGCATGCTGGGTGTAGACGGATGGCGCGGTCTTGAGCAGCGAACGGCAGAGCCCCTTCGGAAAGTGCACGCGCTCGCCCTTGACGTCGGCGCCGGCCTCTTTCCACAGCTGCAGCGCTTCCGCGTCATCACGGAAGATGATGCCGATCTCCTCGAGCACCGTGTCGGTGTTTTTCTCGATCAGCGCCAGGCCTTCCTCGTCCAGCACCTCATAGACGTTGATCTTGCGCTTGATATAGGTGAGCTGCGTGCCCGGGCCACCGCCCGAACGTGCTGCCCGCCGGGCAGCGGCTCCGCCGCTGGCGCCGCGCCCACGTCGCGCGTTTGACGCTTCCTGATCGACTGCCGCGTGTTCGCTCATGGTGGTTCTTCCCTGAATCTGTTCTTGTCTGGAATCCATAGCGGCTGCCTCTCGCCGCTTCTTGCCAGATCGTAGCCATGCACCCTATTCGAAACGGCCCGCCAGCGCCAACGCCTGTCGCAAAATCGACAAGAATTCCAAGAGAGTTGCGGTCGCTTTCCTTTTGCGGGAAGTCGCAAATCAGCTATGGATACATGCCCCTAGCGGGTTAGGAATGACCGTGAATATTTTGTGCTTTGCGACATGGTCGCGATGCCGGCAGGAGCTCGATACAAATGTCCGACGACGAGATCATCCTTTCCGAACTTTCCGACGACGAGTTGGTGCAGCAGATGCACGACGATCTCTATGACGGGCTGAAGGAAGAAATCGAGGAAGGCACCAACATCCTGCTCGAGCGCGGCTGGGTGCCTTACAAGGTGCTCACCGAGGCGCTGGTCGAGGGTATGCGCATCGTCGGCGAGGATTTTCGCGACGGCATCCTGTTCGTGCCGGAAGTGCTGCTGTCGGCCAATGCGATGAAGGCCGGCATGTTCATCCTGCGTCCGCTGCTCGCCGCCACCGGCGCGCCCAAGCAGGGCAAGATGGTCATCGGCACCGTCAAGGGCGACATCCACGACATCGGCAAGAACCTCGTCGGCATGATGATGGAGGGCGCGGGCTTTGACGTCATCGACCTCGGCATCAACAATGCGGTCGAGAAATATCTCGATGCCATCGAGCAGCACCAGCCCGACATCATCGGCATGTCGGCACTGCTGACCACGACCATGCCCTATATGAAGGTCGTCATCGATACGATGAAGGAAAAGGGCATCCGCGACGACTATGTCGTGCTGGTCGGCGGCGCGCCGCTGAACGAGGAATTCGGCAAGGCCGTCGGCGCCGATGCCTATTGCCGCGACGCGGCGGTGGCGGTCGAGACCGCCAAGGATTACATGAAGCGCAAGCACAACGTTCGCGCTTCGGCCTGAGCCGGCCGGCCCGAAATGCCCCATGAAAAAAGCCGCGCCTTGCAGCGCGGCTTTTTTGTCCCCAGATGATGAGGAAGGCTGTGTGTGGATCAGGGCTTGGTAACGGTGTCCTCGACTGCCTTGGCCGTCGATTTGACGTCCTTGCCGACGCCACGGACGGTGTTCGCGCAAGCCGCAAGGGTCAAGGCGCAAGCCAGGATGGCAATCGGCGTGATGCGTAGCAGTTTCATGAACGGTGTCTCCCTCAACAGATAAATTAGCGCCACAACAACGAAGGCCGCTCGACTGGTTCCATGGCCAAGACGCAAAAAACGAAACCGAATCAAGACGACAGGCTGCTCGTTATCGCCTGTGGGATGATTGCGCGCGAAGTTCTGGCCGTCAAGGAACAGCTCGGACTGGATCACCTCGACCTGACCTGCCTGCCTGCGGAATTCCATTTCTATCCGGACCGCATCGCCCCGGCCATGGACAAAGCGATCGAAAAGGCCAGAGCGGAAGGCTACACCAACATCTTCGTCGGCTATGCCGATTGCGGCACCGGCGGCCTGCTCGACCGCATCTGCGAGAAGCACGGCGTCGAGCGCATGGCCGGCCCGCATTGCTTCGCTTTCTATCAAGGCATAGATGCCTACGCGAAGATCGCCGACGACGACATGATGTCCTTCTACATGACCGACTTCCTGTGCCGGCAGTTCGACGCCTTCTTCATGAAGCCTCTCGGCCTCGACAAGCACCCCGAGTTGATCAAGGACTATTTCGGCAACTACGAGAAGCTGATCTATCTCGCCCAGACCGATGATCCCGATCTCGACAAGGTCGCCGAAAAGGCCGCAAAGATGCTCGGTCTCGTTTACGAACGCCGCGCCACCGGCTATGGCGACCTGACGGCCGGAATGGCGCAGGCCGCCGCCGTCATCGGCTAGGCCGCCCGCAGTTCCGTTAGCACATCGGCAAAGCTCGTCTTGCAGACGAAACCCAGCCTGTCCCTCGCCCGCGACGCATCGTAGACCCGGTCGATGGAGGAAAACATCGTCCAGCCTTTTCGCGCGTAAAGGGCCGGAAAATCCGGAAAATAGCGCGCGACGACGGATGGCGCATCGGCGATTAGCTCAGTGCAGTCTTCCGGTCGAAATGGCGTTGGCGCCGATACGATGAAAATATCAAAGCCGAGCTGTGGCGCCTTTTCCAGGGCAAGGATGTGGGCATCGGCCGCGTCCTCCACCGTCAACCGGCGAAACAACAATTCGTTGGCCTTGGTGTTGGCGTCCGACTGCTCGATCCCATGCGCCATGTCGTCGGCTTCGGGAAAGAAGCGGGCCGTGCGCAGCACCACCACCGGCAGCCCGTGCTGGATGTGATAGAGGCGGCAGAGATGCTCGGCCGAAAGCTTGGTGACGCCATAGATGTTGCGTGGCTCGGCCGACATTGCCTCCGTCAGCCATGCCGCCTTGCGCGCGCCACCGCTGAACCCGTCGCGTATCGCTTGCGAAATCATCAGCGAGGTCGTCGAGGTGAAAATGAAGCGCTGCACGCCGGCCGCCACCGCCGCATCGAGCAGGTTGAGCGTGCCTTGCACATTGGTGGCGACGAAATCGCTGTTGGCGCGGCTCTCTATGTTGGGCTTGTGCAGCGCGCCGCTGTGAATGATCGCGTCGATCTGGTTGTCCCTGACCGTCCGCATGACAAGGTCGCGGTCGGCGATCGAGCCGATCATCCGCGTTTCCGCCGATGGCACCGGATCGAGCCCGGTGACATCGTGCCCAAGCGCGCGCAGCCGCGGCGTCAGCGCGCTGCCCAGCCAACCCGACGATCCCGTGAGCAAGATTCGCATTCGTCACACCATGATTTTTGACCGTGACGCTGTTAAGCACGGATGACAGGCGCCAACGACCCGATAAGTTATGCACCAGCCGGCGCTGCGCCAGACTTCAACCGGAGGCTTCCTATGACCCATCGCCCGCTGTTCGCCCTTGTCGGCTTGCTCTGCTGCACTCTTCCCGCCCTTGCCGATGGCGAGATACAGAAACTCATCACCGCCGCCGACAAGGCGCGACTTGACAAATATGGCGAGACCCGCAAGGCGGCGCTCGCCGAGGCGAAAGCGGGCGACCCCGCCGAGGTTAGACAACTCGACGCCTTGCTGGCGAAGCCGCTGGTGGCCTTCTCCGACAAGGATCTGACCGGCAACTGGCAGTGCCGCACCATCAAGGCCGGCGGATCTTTGCCGCTCGTCATCTATGGCTGGTTCAAGTGCAAGGTGATCGATGACGGTTCGGGCTGGCGGCTGGAAAAGATCAGCGGCTCACAGCGCACCAAGGGCCGTTTCTTCGACGATGGCGAGAAACGTGCGATCTATCTCGGCTCCTTCTATGTCAACAGCGATCCGGCAAAACCCTATGGCAGCGGCCCGCAAACCGACCAGATCGGCTATGCCTTCCGCAACAGCGCCAAGGAATGGCGCATCGAATTCCCGGCGCCCTACTATGAATCGAAGCTCGACATCATCGAGTTCAAACGCTGACCGTGTATCGAAGAGTTGATCACCAAGGATTAACCCGAACGCCTTAGCATCCCGCCCATTGTCGAGAACGGGTTGCTTGGAGGGGGCAAGATCCATGGCAGCATCGGAATCCAGTACGCGGATCGTGGTCGTCACCGGAGGAGGCCAGCATGTCTGGGCTGTCGTCAACGCGATCACCGACCGCGTCGGCCCTGTCAGCGTCGTCCTCGAAACGCCTGAATCCAAAAGGCAATTGCTTCGTGGTCGGGCTCGCCGTCAGGGTTGGATCTCCGCCGTGAGCCAACTTGGCACGATGGTGCTCAGCAGACTCGGCAAACGGCTTCTCGCCAGCCACGCCGCCCAGCTTATTGCCGAAGAAAAGCTGGAGGTCGAGCCGCGGCGAGGCCAGGAAATCATCCATGTTGCTTCCGCCAATGGGCCGGAGTGCCTCGAGGCGATCGAGAAGATCCGGCCTGGCGTTGTCCTGCTTAACGGCTGCAGACTGTTGTCGAAGGACATGTTGGCCCGGATGCCGTGCCCGGTGCTCAACTATCACGCCGGCATCACGCCGAAATACCGCGGCATGAATGGCGGCTACTGGGCGCTGACTTCAGGCGATCCGCAGAATTTCGGCACCACCGTGCATCTGGTCGATGCCGGCGTCGACACGGGCGGCGTGCTGAAACAGGTGCACGGGCGGCCGAAACGCGGCGACACCATCTCCAGTTACGCGCTTCGTCAGGCCGCGTTCTCGCGCGACATCTGCGTCGAGGCAGTCAGCGACGCGCTGGCCGGAAAACTCACCACCATCGACCCGGGCCTGCCGTCGCAACAATGGTATCACCCAACGATCTGGTTCTACCTCTGGACTGGCCTCAGAACCGGCATCTGGTAGCGCCTCCTTCTCCCGGATCCGCATGCCGCGCGCCGGCTTTTCCGACGCGTCGAACCTGCCGCCGGCTCGCGCCGCAAACGAATAAACCCACCTTTCATTTTACGACATCCAAATGCGTCGCTTTTGAATGCGCGCGCGTCGTCCCATAACAAGCGGCCCCACCGCGCTTCCGGCAATGCTCCGACACTGCATCGGCCCGAAAATCGGAATCGATCTTCGGAAAGCTCGATGCAGCAGATTGAAGTGGTAGAGCGTCCTTTGTGCGTCCAAGTGGACACAGGGCGCTCTACGGGAGTGAGAATTCATGGCCGATCTGATCGTCGTCTACTGGCGCGACATCCCTGCCCAGATCATCGTCAAGAAGGGTCGGCAGAACGCCAAGCGCGAACTGCCGCTGCGCTTCACCGAGGCGATCGACATGTGCGCCATGCGCACCGGCGCCGGCGGCACCGACGATTATCTGGCCGAATGGCGCAAGGCCGATCCCATTCCGGTCGGCGACGACCTCGAAGCCGAGGTCGAGAAGGCGTTCAACGACATCGACACCAAATACGACCGCGAGCGGCTGGTCGCTCTGGTCAAGGCGGGCGGCAAAGAAAATGTCTGACACCACCCCGGCGGTTACCCAGGCCACTTTGGTCAAGAAGGCAGCGCCGAAATCCGACTACAAGCCGGCCGACGTGTCGCCGCAGCGGCGCGTGCAGCGTTCCTTCGCGGTTCGGCTGTGGTCGATCAGGCATTCGCGATTGCTCGAATGGTTCTACGCCAAATTCGCCGACATGTTCCTGCTCCTCCATCCCTTGTGGAAGGGCATCGGCTACGGCCGTGTCGAAGGGCCGATCAAATTCGTCGAGAAGCGCGTCAAGGGCTTCATGTTCGACTGCCGCATGTGCGGTCAGTGCATATTGTCGTCGACCGGGATGTCGTGCCCGATGAACTGCCCCAAGCAGCTGCGCAACGGCCCTTGCGGCGGCGTCCGCGCCAACGGCAATTGCGAGGTCGAGCCCGACATGCCCTGCGTCTGGGTCAAGGCTTGGGAAGGCTCGCAGAACATGGTTCACGGCGACAAGATCCTGACGGTACAGAAGCCGGTCGACCAGTCTCTGCGCGAAACCTCGGCCTGGCTGCGGGTGACCGCGCAGGCCGCCGCCGCGCGCGAAGCCGCCGCTGCCGCCAAGAATGGCGCGGCGAACACCGGGGCATCGGCATGATCGGACGCCAGCGCGACGAGAACCCGGCCGGCATCCACCTGCCGCTCGAGCCCCTGCCCGGCCACACCTCGCGCGGCCGACTGGAGCGCGTGCTTCGGCGCGGCGAGTTCGCGGTGACGACGGAGCTCAATCCGCCCGACAGCGCCGATCCGGAGGACGTCTATAATCGCGCAAAAATCTTCGACGGGTGGGTCGACGCCATCAACGCCGTCGATGCGTCGGGCGCCAACTGCCACATGTCTTCGGTCGGCATCTGCGCACTGCTCACCCGCATGGGCTACGCGCCGATCATGCAGATCGCCTGCCGCGACAAGAACCGCATCGCCATCCAGGGCGACGTGCTGGGCGGTGCCGCTATGGGCGTCGCCAACATGCTGTGCCTCACCGGCGACGGCGTGCAGGCCGGCGACCAGCCCGGCGCCAAGCCGGTGTTCGACCTCGACTGCATGTCGCTGCTCGAGACCTGCCGCATCATGCGCGACAACGGCAAGTTCCTGTCCGGCCGCAAGCTGACGACGCCGCCGCAGCTTTTCCTGGGTGCTGCGATCAACCCGTTCGCGCCGCCGATCGACTTCCGCCCGCATCGGCTGGGCAAGAAGATCGCCGCCGGCGCGCAATTCGTGCAGAGCCAGTATTGCTTCGACGTGCCGATGTTCCGCACCTACATGCAGAAGGTGCGCGATCTAGGTTACACCGAAAAATGCTTCATCCTGGTTGGCGTCGGCCCGCTCGCCTCGGCCAAGACGGCCAAGTGGATCCGCTCCAACGTGCCGGGCATCCATATCCCCGATTCGGTCATCAAGCGGCTGGAAGGCGCCCAGGACCAGAAGAAGGAAGGCAAGCAGCTCTGCATCGACATCATCAACGAGGTGAAGGAAATATCAGGCGTTTCCGGCGTCCATGTGATGGCCTACCGGCAGGAGGAATACGTCGCCGAGATCGTCGATGAATCGGGCGTGCTGAAGGGCCGCCAGCCATGGAAACGCGAGATCCGTCGTGACGACCAGATGGTTGCCGACCGGCTCGAAAGCATATTGCACGACGACATTACCGAAACGCAGGTGGACATGGTGAAGACCGCGCACTGACGGCGCGGAAGGCCCCCATTCGCTTGAACGAAAACAAACAACGATATAAAGAAATCTTTATATCATGGCGGAGAAGAATTCATGACCCGTACCATCGTCGCCTCGGCGACCCGAGAAATCATCATCGGCTTCGACCAGCCGTTCTGCGTGATTGGTGAACGCATCAATCCGACAGGCCGCAAGAAGCTGGCCGCCGAGATGATCGCGGGCAATTTCGAGACCGTCATCAGGGACGCGCTCGAGCAGGCAGCCTGTGGCGCCACCATGCTCGACGTCAATGCCGGTGTCACCTCGGTCAACCCGAACGAGACCGAACCTGGCCTTTTGGTGCAGACGCTGGAGATCGTGCAAGGGCTGGTCGACCTGCCGCTGTCGATCGACTCGTCGGTCACCGCCGCGATCGAAGCCGCGCTCAAGGTCGCCAAGGGCCGCCCGCTGGTCAACTCCGTCACCGGCGAGGAAGAAAAGCTCGAAGCCATCCTGCCGCTGGTCAAGAAATACAATGTGCCCGTCGTTGCCATCTCCAACGACGAGACCGGCATTTCGATGGATCCGGACGTGCGCTTCGCCGTTGCCAAGAAGATCGTGCAGCGTTGCGCCGATTTCGGCATTCCGGCGCATGACGTTGTCGTCGACCCGCTGGTCATGCCCATCGGCGCGCTGGGCGATGCCGGCCGCCAGGTGTTCGCGCTGCTGCGCCGCCTGCGTGAAGAGCTCAAGGTCAACACCACCTGCGGCCTGTCCAACATCTCCTTCGGCCTGCCGCATCGCCACGGCATCAACGCCGCCTTCATCCCGATGGTGATCGGTGCCGGCATGACATCGGCCATCATGAACCCGGTGCGCCCGCAGGAAATGGAAGCCGTGCGCGGCGCCAACGTGCTGAACGGCACCGACGAGAACTGCACCAACTGGATCAGGACCTACAAGGACTACAAGCCGACCGAAGGCGGCCAGGCAGTTGCCGCCCCGACGCAAGTCAATGGGCCGGGCGAAGGCGCCAACAATGGTGGCCGTCGTCGTGGTGGCCGTGAAGCCCGCATGGGTCGAGGATAAACGCGCGAGGACAAAGTTTTCTTGACTGATCAAGATCGAAAAAAACTTGGAATGCCAGACTGGAAGATAGGTCTGCGGGTAGCTTTTTGTGCTGTATTCATGGTTCTGGCTGGCGCCTATGCATTCGGCTACAAGAGTCATGAATACCTGCGGTATTTTGATCTGTGTATCTACGCGACGTGCTTGATAATGATCGCGCTGATTGTCGTACCCTTGTTGCTGAGCACAACTCCTGCAAGCATGTTGGACCGGCAGAGACTGGAAAATTTCTCCATATTTTGGCTGCGGTGGTACCCCTTGCCACTCATCGCCTCCTTTCTGGCAAGCCTTGCATATGTGAAATCTTTTCCCAGTGCCGGCTTCGTCGAGTAATGAAAAAATGAACTCACCTGCAAACATCACAGACCCGCTCGTGCTGTTCATGCCGTCGGGCAAGCGCGGGCGGTTTCCTGTCGGCACACCGGTGCTCGATGCCGCGCGCCAGCTCGGCGTCTATGTCGAAAGCGTCTGCGGCGGTCGCGCCACGTGCGGACGCTGTCAGATCGAGGTGCAGGAAGGCAATTTCGCCAAGCACAAGATCGTTTCCTCCAACGACCACATCACGCCCAAGGGTGCCAAGGAAGAGCGCTATGAGCGCGTCCGCGGCCTGCCCGAACGGCGCCGCCTCTCCTGCTCGGCGCAAATCCTCGGCGACCTCGTCATCGACGTGCCGCAGGACACCGTCATCAATGCGCAGACCATCCGCAAGGATGCCGATACCAGGGTGATCGCCCGCGATTCAGCGATCCGCATGTGCTATGTCGAGATCGAAGAACCCGACATGCACAAGCCGCTTGGCGACCTCGACCGCCTGAAGATCGCGCTGATGCACGACTGGGGCCTGAAAAGCCTCGATTTCGATTTCTATCTGCTGCCGCAGGTGCAAGGCATCCTGCGCAAGGGCAACTGGACCGCCACCGCCGCCATCCACAAGGATGCCGACAGCGAGACCGCGCGTGTCGTGGCGCTGTGGCCCGGCCTGAAGAACGAAGCCTATGGCCTCGCCTGCGACATCGGCTCGACCACCATCGCCATGCATCTGGTGTCGCTGCTGTCTGGCCGCGTCGCCGCTTCGTCCGGCACGTCGAACCCGCAGATCCGCTTCGGCGAGGATCTGATGAGCCGTGTCTCCTATGTGATGATGAACCCGGACGGCCGCGAAGGCATGACGGTCGCCGTGCGTGAGGCGATCTCGGGTCTGGTCGACAAGGTCTGCGCCGAAGGCAATGTGCAGCGCAACGACATCCTGGATTCCGTCTTCGTGGGCAATCCGATCATGCACCATCTGTTCCTCGGCATCGATCCGACCGAGCTTGGCGGCGCTCCCTTCGCGCTGGCCGTTTCGGGTGCGGTTCACATCAAGGCATCCGATATCGGCCTGAAGCTAAACCAGGGCGCCAGGCTCTACATGCTGCCTTGTATAGCCGGCCACGTCGGCGCCGATGCGGCGGCCGTCACGCTGTCGGAAGGCCCGCACCGCCAGGACGAGATGATGCTGATCGTCGATGTCGGCACCAATGCCGAGATCGTGCTCGGCAACCGTGCGCGGGTCGTGGCTGCTTCTTCTCCGACCGGCCCGGCCTTCGAGGGCGCTGAAATATCCGGCGGCCAGCGCGCAGCACCCGGCGCCATCGAGCGCGTGCGCATCGATCCCGACACGCTTGAGCCGAAGTACCGCGTCATCGGCTCGGAGCTGTGGTCCGACGAGCCCGGCTTCCTCGACAGCGTCCAGGCGACCGGCGTCACCGGCATCTGCGGCTCCGGCATCATCGAAGTGGTGGCCGAGATGTATCTCGCCGGCATCATTTCCGAGGACGGCGTTATCGACGGGGGACTTTCGGCTCGCTCGCCGCGTATCACCGCCAACGGCCGCACCTTCTCCTACGTGCTGAAGGAAGGCTCCGCCGTATTGAAGGAAGATGGGCCGAAGATCACCATCACCCAGACCGACGTCCGCGCCATTCAGCTCGCCAAGGCGGCGCTTTATGCCGGCACCAAGCTGCTGATGGAAAAGCAGAACACCGACCATGTCGACCGCATCCATTTCGCCGGCGCCTTCGGCTCCTTCATCGATCCGAAATACGCCATGGTGCTGGGCCTGATCCCGGACTGCGACCTCGACAAGGTTTCGGCGGTCGGCAACGCCGCCGGCGCCGGCGCGCGCATGGCGCTGCTCAATCGCGGCTATCGCCGCGAGATCGAGGACACGGTCAGCAAGATCGAGAAGATCGAGACGGCGCTCGAACCGAAATTCCAGGAGCATTTCGTCTACGCCATGGCGCTGCCCAACAAGGTCGATCCGTTCCCGAAACTGTCCGCGGCGGTGAAACTGCCGCCGCGCAAGACGGTCAGCGAGGATGGCGTTGCCGGCGACGCCGCGCCGCGCCGGCGCTCGCGCGAAGGCCACGCGGCAAGGCGCGGGCGGGAATAAGCGGACGCGCCCAGACCGCCGCCTTCCAAACTCATTTGTATGCAAATGTTTCCGGATCGCCAGATCCGGAAACCGAAACACTGTTTTCGCGAAATCCATCCGATACATGGCAGGTGCATTTACCCGGGCATCGAACGGCGGCCGAAGATAATCCTCGGCCGCTGCCGTTCTTCAAGGGAGATGAAAATGTCGATGTTCGGAAATCTCGGTCGCTTCGGTGTGACCATCAGGCCGACCCACGCCAGGAACAAGGCGATCCGCGCGCTGAACAGCCTGCCGGCGCATGTCCAGAAGGATATTGGTTGGCCGGCATCGCCACTGAACGATCCGCAAGCCGCGCTTACCTCGCTGCTTCTGGGTACGCCGCGCTGATGACCTTCGCCGGCAAATGCAAATTGCTTGGCATGCGCCGGGGATATCGCATGTCCCCGGCGACCACCGGCAACCGGCTGCGTGCCGCACTTCTGCCGCGCCGCTGACCACTGCGGCGCGGATCACACCACCGTGTAGACACAGCGCAAATCTTGACATTTTCCGCCACGGCACGATCTTCGGAGATAGCGGGGTTCTCTTAGTCGGCTTTAGCCGAAGTTCGTGTATCCGTGTATGCCAAGTTTGAAAAGCCACGTGGTGTCGTTTGTCCTCAGGCACAGCCGCAAGCAGGCGTTTGCCAGCCCGGAGAACCTGCAGCGCTGGATCGTTGCCGCGCGCAAGACCGAGAACCACCAGCCGCCTGCCTCATTGCATCAGCGTCTCGACATCGGGATGCATACGGTCGATGGCTTCCCCGTCTATGAAATCGCCCCCAGGGCCGGCGAGCAGAAGCGGATTTTGTATCTGCACGGCGGCGCCTATGTCTTTGAAATCACGCCCTATCATTGGCATCTGATTGCCGACATGGCCGATCGGCTGGGCTACGGCATCACGGTACCGATCTATCCCATCGCCCCCGAACACGACTTCCATGCCATGTTCGGCATGGTCGGCGACGTCTACCGTCAGATGCTCGACGAGACGGAGGCCGAAGACATCGTCTTCATGGGCGATTCCGCAGGCGGCAATATGGCCGTGGTGCTGACCATGATGGCTGCCGAAAAGGGCTTGCCGCCGCCGTCGCGGCATGTGCTGATTTCACCGGGCCTCGATATGTCGCTCTCCAATCCAAAGCTGTTCGAGGCCGAACGCAACGACCCGTGGCTCGGCATTCCCGGCGGCCTGGAAGCGATCCGGATGTACAGCGCCGGCATCGACCGCAGCGACTGGCATATCAGCCCGGTCTATGGCGATCTGTCGGTGCTGCCGAAAACGCTGCTCCTGACCGGCTCGCACGACCTGCTCAGTCCCGACAATCTTATCTTCGCCGAGAAAGCGCGTGCCGCCGGCATCGAAGTCGATGTCGTCTATGAGGAAGGCATGTTCCACGTCTGGCCGTTGATCGATATGCCGGAAGCACGCCGCGCCCGCCAACACATCGTCGCGTTTCTCAGCGAGAGCCGCTTGCCGGTCAGGCAAGATACGGAAACAAGGTTCGAGGCGCCCTCCGCCGAGGCGGCGCAATAGCGCTTTTCTCCTTGGACCCGGCGCTGCTGGCGGATCAGAACTTGCCGGTTTCCCGGAACACTTCGAAGGTCGCGCGGATGTGGTCGGCAACGGCCTTCACCGGCGCGCTGGCATCCGGTGCCACCACCATCGCCAGATTGTAGGTGCCGATGTCGGGCATGCCGTCCTTCGGGCAGAGTTCGACCATGTCGTTGCCGAGGAACGACTTCGGCAGTGGCGCCACTGCGAGATCGGACATGATCGCGGCGCGCTGGCCGGCCGTGTGCGCGCTCATATAGGCGATGCGGTAGTTGCGGCCTTCGCGGCCAAGCGCATCAAGCGCTCCGGCGCGCCAGGCGCAGCCCTCTTCCCACAGCGATACCGGCAAGGGCTCGCGCAGATGCGCGCAGCCGCCCTTGGCGCCGGCCCAGACGATCGGCTCTGTGAGCAGCACCTCGGCGCCGAGCGCGCTGGTCTTGTAGGAATTGGTGAGCAGCGTGATGTCGAGCGCGCGGTCGTCCATTCGCCGGCGCAGATTGCTGCTCTGGTCGATGGTGACGTCGACGGCGATCGACGGATGCGACTGCGCGAAGCGCTTCAGCACATGCGGCAGCACACGCTCGCCGTAGTCGTCCGGCGAACCGAGCCGCACCACACCGACAATCTCGGGAATGATGAACTTCGACACCACCTCGCGGTTGATCGACAGCAGCCGGCGGGCATAGCCGAGCAGCATTTCACCGTCCGTGGTCAGCGACACCGAGCGGGCATCGCGCGCGAACACCGAGCGGCCAAGGATGTCCTCCAGCTTCTTGATCTGCATGGAAACGGCCGACGGCGTGCGGAAGACCGCATTGGCGGCAGTGGTGAAGCTGCCGGTCTCGGCAATCGCCACGAAAGTGCGCAAAACGTCGAGATCGAGCAATGGCAGTGGATGATTGAGCGGGGCGTTCATGGGAACCGACCTTCAATTTTTCTGATGCAAAACATCATTCCATTTCGTTTGATTGAACATCAGATTGAGAAGATAGTCAACTCCATCGAAGCAGGTAGCTGCCATGAGCGGCCATGACCACCACGACACAGACCTGCATTCGGCACGAAATGAAGTTGAAACAGACCCGACGTAACCAACTCGCTGTCTGGCACCCGCCAGCCGCCAGCCGCCAAAGGAGAGTGAAATGTCTATCCTGTCGTCTCTTGGTCGCATCGCGACCGAATTCAGCGCGGCCCGTGCCCGCTACCAGACCGAACGCGCCATCCGCTCCCTGCCGATCGAACTGCAGAAGGATATCGGCTGGCCTGAAGCTTCCGACACCAAGACCGGTACTCGCAATGGCGTCGGATCATGAGCTGGAGCAAAGTAGATCGTGTGTACCATGTGCTGAAGGCCTGCCGCGCAACCCGCCCGGCAGGCCTTCTCTATTTTATTTGTATTCAAATGAGTTTCGGAGCCATGTCGCTCGCGCATGACGCATATGAGAAAGCCGCATAGCAGCTTCTGTTTCTAATTAGTTCATTGTAAACAATGGTAAATTTCGGGCATCTTGCCCAAATTTATCGCAATCGGTGTCGCATTTCATATCAAGCGCTTCGCATTTGCGATTTAGTTTTTGCTTACACAAGCCTATATCAGCGCCAGCAAACGAGCTGCCCCACTCCATCAAGCGAAGGCGACCCGTCTGAGCAACAAATGGAGATGATCATGAAGCTTTTTGCACGCCTCTTCGCCCGCCGCGAAATGAACCTGACCACCGCTCTCGAGCGCCAGCGCCTTGCCAACACCATGCCCGGCCAGACCGGCGCCATGAACGCGGCGCGCCTCGGTTTCGTCGCCTGAAGATTTCAAGGCAGCGCATCCCTGCCGCTGCTTTAAAACTGTAACGCCGCCTGGCTCCAGCCAGAGCGGCGTTTTTGTTCTGCCGCCGGCCGCACGCTGCCTGTCCTTTGACCAGCGGGATGCCACTTCCGGGGCTCGCTGCACGCCGATTGCCCATTTGCGACCCATGTCGCAAATTTAATCTTGTCCGGGCGGTGTAGCCGATTGACAGACATGGTTTTTCCTGATGTCGCTATGCTATTCGCGACATCCTGTTCGCGCCATGGCTGAGTGAGGCTCCCTTGAACGCCGTAAAGCATCCGATCAAGCGATCGTTTGTATTCTTCCTTGTTCCCGATTTCACCATGATCGCTTTTGCGACCGCGCTCGATCCCCTGCGCTCGGCCAACCGCATGCTCGGCTACGAGGCCTATCGCTGGCGTCTCGCCAGCATCGACGGCAAGCCGGTGCGCGCCTCGAACGGGGTCGAATGCGCGGTCAACACCTCGCTGGAGGATGAGCGCAAGAAGATGGCAGGCCCCGACCGGCCGAACATGGCCATCGTCTGCAGCGGCATCGATGTCGAGCGCTATCATAACAAGTCGGCCTTCGCCTGGTTACGCGAGGAATACAATCGCGGCGTCGCCGTCGGCGGCCTGTGCACCGGCGCGCATATCCTCGCCGCCGCCGGCCTATTGTCCAACAAGCGCTGTGCCATCCACTGGGAGAACCTGCCAGGCTTTTCCGAGGCGTTCCCGAAGGCCAATGTCTTTGCCGACCTGTTCGAGATCGACCAGAACATCTATACCTGCGCCGGCGGCACAGCGGCACTCGACATGATGCTGAAGCTGATCGGCGACGACTTTGACGAGAACCTCGTCAACCGCGTCTGCGAGCAGGTGCTGACCGACCGCGTGCGCAGCCCCACCGACCGCCAGCGCCTGCCGCTGCGCGCCCGCCTCGGCGTCCAGAACTCGAAAGTGCTGACCATCATCGAACTGATGGAAGGTAATCTTTCCGAGCCGCTGTCGCTGATCGAGATCGCCGACCATGTCGACCTGTCGCGCCGTCAGATCGAGCGGCTGTTCCGCACCGAGATGGGCCGCTCCCCTGCCCGCTATTATCTCGAAATCCGGCTCGACCGCGCCCGGCATCTCCTGATCCAGTCGTCGATGCCGGTGGTCGAGGTGGCGGTCGCCTGCGGCTTCGTCTCGGCCTCGCATTTCTCGAAATGCTACCGCGAACTCTACGCCCGCTCGCCGCAGCAGGAACGCGTCGACCGCAAGCAGTTGCTGGCGGCCTGATCAGGTGTCAGGTGAGTAAGAGAACGACCCGATCTGAAAACCTGGCCGACCGGCGCAGCTTTCACCTCGACGCGAAGAAATGGGCTGCGTTTATGGCGGCTCTGGATGCCTCGACGCGTGACCTTTCACGCCTGAAACGCCTGTTGAGCGAGCCGAGCATCTTTTCTGATCGCGATCCAGTGTGAGCCAGGCGAACTACACCTGCGCCGTGCGCATCGCCTCGACCCGAATATCCTCGGTCAGCCGCGCCTTCAGCACCGAGAATTCCGGGCTGGTCTTCAGCGTGTAGTGGCGCGGATGCGGCAGGTCGATGGCGACATCCGACTTGATGCGGCCGGGCCGCGCCGTCATCACGATTACGCGCGAGGCCATGAAGATCGCCTCCTCGATGTCATGGGTGACGAACAGCACCGTCTTCTTGCGGCGTTCCCAGATGCCGAGCAGCAGTTCCTGCATCAGACCGCGGGTCTGGTTGTCGAGCGCGCCGAACGGCTCATCCAGCAAGAGTATCTCGGGATCGTTGGCCAGCGCCCGTGCGATCGCCGTGCGCTGTTGCATGCCGCCGGAGAGCTGCTTCGGCCAATGGTTCTCGAACCCCTTCAGCCCGACAAGGTCGACATAGGAGGCGACGATCCCATCCCGCTCCTTTTCAGGCAAGCCGCGTTCGCGCAGGCCGAAGGCGATGTTTTCGGCGACCGTCAGCCAGGGAAACAGCGTGTAGGACTGGAAGACCATGCCGCGGTCCGGACCCGGCCGGGTCACCGCATTGCCGTCGAGCAGCACGCGGCCTTCGCTTGGCGCTTCCAGGCCGGCGACGATCCGCAGCAATGTCGACTTCCCGCATCCGGATGGCCCGAGGATGGTGATGAAGTCGTTGGCGGCGACCGCAAGGTCGATCGGCATCAACGCCTTGACCGGCTCTCCGCCGCTCACGCCGGCAAAAGTGCGCGAGACGCCCTCGATGAGAAGCTTGCTCACGCCAGGCTCCACGGAAAGAGCCAGCGGTTGAATGCCTTGAAGGCGAAGTCGGACAACAGCCCGATCAGCCCGATGACGATGATGCCGAAGATGATCTGCCCTGTCGCCAGCCGCGACTGGCTGTTGATGATCATGTAGCCGATGCCGGAGGACGAGCCGATCAGCTCGGCGACGATGACGTAGGTCCAGGCCCAGCCGAGCACCAGCCGCAACGTCTCGGCGATCTCGGGCGCATTGGCCGGCATGATCACCCGTTTGACGATGCCGTTGTTGGTTGAGCCCAGCGTATAGGCCGCCTCGACCAGTTCACGTCGTGTGCTGCCGACTTTGACCGCGACGATCAGGATGATCTGGAACACCGAGCCGACGAAGATGACGAGCAGTTTTTCCAGCTCGCCGATGCCGGCCCACAGGATGAGCAGCGGAATGAAGGCCGAGGCCGGCAGGTAGCGGGCGAAGGAGACGAACGGCTCCAAAAACGCCTCCACCGGCTTCCAGGCGCCCATCGCAATGCCGATCGGCACCGCGACGACCGACGCCAGCAGGAAGCCGCCGAAAACCCGCCAGATGGTGATCAGTATGTCGAGCCAGAAACGGTCCTCGACCAGCAGCCGCCAGCCATCCTTCAGCATCGACAGCGGATCCGCGAGGAAGATGCGGTTGACGTGGCCGCCGAGCGTGATCCACGCCCAGAAGGCGACGAACAGCACGAAGAAGGAAATGCCGAGCACGGTTCGGATGCCCGGCGAGACTGGATGCAAGGGGCGCATCGTCAAATCGTCCCCATCTTCGTCACTTGTCCACGAGAAGGCGACGGCGCCAGGCGCCGCCGCATGCTGGTCAAAGGCAGCACCGTCAGTTCGACAACGCGCTGGTGTCGGCCAGCGCGGCGACGTCGGGCGCTTCCTTGATCAGCCCCATCTGCAGCAGAAGCTCGCCGGCGGTCTTGGAAAAATCCTGGAATTCCTTGGTGAAGAACTGCTTGTTCTCCGCCCTGTCGGCCCATTTCAGGTATTTCGCCGAATCCTCGAACTCCTTGGCCGACTGCTTCACGTCGGCGCCCATGGTCTCATAGGATTTCTGCGGATCACTCTTGATCAGGTCGAGCGCGTCGAAATAGCTGTCGGCCAGCGCCTTGGCGGCATCCGGATTGGCTTTGAGGAATTCGGGCGTACAGCCGACCGTGTCCAGCACCATCGGGTAGTCGAGCGTGGTTGCCAGGATGTGGCCCTGGTCGGACTTGTCGCGCACCGCCGAAATGAACGGCTCATAGGTCACCGCCGCATCGTTCTGCCCGGCGAGGAAGGCTTGCGCCGCCGCATCCGGCTCCAGATTGACGACGGTCACATCCTTGGTCGACATGCCGTTCTTGTTCAAAACCCAGGCAAGCATGAAATAGGGAGACGTGCCCGGCGCCGAGGACGCGACAGTCTTGCCCTTGAGGTCGGCGACGGTCTTGATGTCGTTGCGCGCGACGATGCCGTCGGCGCCATAGGATTTGTCGAGCTGGAATATCTGCTTTGTAGTAACCCCGCTGGCGTTCCACACCAGCCAGGTCTCGACCGTGGTGGCGGCGCATTGCAGGTCGCCGCTGGCGATGGCGAGCGGCCGGCTCGCCTGCGGCACCTTCTTCAAGGTCACATCCAGACCGTGCTTCTCGAAGATGCCTGCCTGCTTGGCAAGCGTCAGCGGCGCGAAGCCGGTCCAGCCGCTGATGCCGATGGTAACCGAGGTGGCGGCCATCGCCGGTGCGGACAAACCGGCGGCAAGCGTCAATGTTGCGGCGATAACGGCGATCCTAGTCATGTCAGTTCCCCTTTTGTTTTCGCTGAGGAAACTGTCTCACAGACGCCAATCGGCTTGTCAATGAACAGCTTGGTGAGGCAACCGCCGAGCCGGCGGCTGTAGTCAACTCTATCGGCGGCCCATCCCCGAAACGGGGCGGGCTGCCCGAAATCCAAATAGCCTTCAGTAGCCGTCGCAATAGCACTCCGCCGAGGAGATGCGGTCGTTCCAGTCGCTGCCGCCGAAATCGCGGATTCTGCGCCGGATCTCGATCGAACGGCCCCCCATCCGGGAATCCTCATAGGCAACGAGCGTGCAGCCGCGGCGAACGATCACAGACGAGACACGGTCGTTCCAGAACTGGCCGCCGCGAAAGTTCACGGAATCGTCGGACCCCATACCGATGGACCGCCCGCGAAAATTCGCATGCTCGAACATCATGCAGGCGGGCTCGTCGTTGTATTGGGCGCTGGCGCCGTCGGCAAAAAGCAGGGACGCGACAGCAGTTAGGATGGCTAGACGTTTCATCTTATGTTTCCTCCGTTTCGACCGCGGGTCCCTCCGGCTGGATAGCGCGGTCCGGCCAATTTGCCAATGCTTCGGCCGGCGTGGCAAGCCTGAAGCATGATCCCGAAAAGTGGAACCGGTTGTCGGAAAAAGATCATGCTCAAACTGAAAAGAGCTTTAGCGGCTGTCGAACATCCAGCTGCGGTTGCGCCACATTCTCTCACCGACCAGGCAGTCGGTGACGGGTTCCGCCTGCGCCGGGACCACCGGCGGATGCGCGGCTTCTTCCGCCGCCCATTGCTGCGAGGCCGGACCGGCAAGTTCCAGCACCAGCTTGCGGCGGATGGCTTCGGGAAACTGCGTCCAGTCGTTGACCGGGATCATGAACGCTCCGGGGCCGCCGATTACGCAGTCGCTGTAATAGCGATCGAGATTGTTGACATCGTAGGCGCCTGTGAAGCCGCCTCGGGTCATCAGCGGCAGGCCGTTGATGACGATCCCTTGCTTGACCAGCCCATCGCGGGTGAGGTTGACCGGCGCGCCCTGGTTGTTGGGACCGTCGCCTGAAATGTCGATCACCCGCTTGGTCCCCTGGTAGCCACTCTCGGCGAACAGGTCGTTGCCGAATTCCAGCGCGCCGGAGATCGAGGTGCGCCGTGCACTGTTGGGCGGCCGCGCGGATAATTGCGCAACCACCCGCTCCGCGTCAGCGCGGCTGGCGATCACAGTCCACGGCACGATGACGCGCTGCCAGTTGGTGCCGGCCCATTCGACATAGGTGACCGCGATCTTGCCATGGGCGCCATCGGCAATGGCCTGCAGCACATTGTCGTGCGTCAGCGCCGCTGCGTAGCCATGACGCTGGATCTCGAGCTCGTCCGGCGACATCGACAGCGAAACATCGACGGCCAGCACCAGCTCGACATCGACCGGCTCATCTGCGGCGGATATTGGCGTCAGCAAGAGCACCAGCGCGAACGCGGCGCAGCCTGAACGGAAATGTCTTGCGCGGGCAAAAGCAGACATTCCCCAAGGGTAAGCGAAAACAGCCCGTTTAAAAAGAGCAAAGCCCGGCCGAGAGCCGGGCTTTGCGTTCGTTCACAGTCCTGCAGCATCAGCTGCGCGGCTTGAGGTTCTCCGGGTCGTAGAGCGGTTTGTAGCCGACAGCCGCTACTTCGACCGGATAGGTTTCGCCGAAATACTCGATGGTGAGCCTGCGGCCTTCCTGGGCGTACGCCCACGGCAGATAGGCGAGACCGATGTTCTTGCCGATGGTCGGGCCATAGGCCATCGAGGTGGTGAAGGACCGCCGACCGAGTTCGTCGACCAGCGTTTCACCGGTCTTCGGGTCCATCACCGGCATCATGCCGACGGGATAGCGGGCAATGCCTTTCGCATCGACGTTCTCGGTCATCACAAGCGTACACAGCATAGCCGGCTGATGCTCGCGGGCGCGGTACTCGACATGCTTGGCCTTGCCGCAAAAGTCGTTCTCCTTGACCTTCGGCCGGGCCAGATCGGCTTCGAGCAGATTGTACTCGGTCAGAAGGTCGGCGTTCTGCAGGCGCAGGCTCTTTTCCATGCGGCGGGTGTTGGCATAAGTCTCGACACCGAACGGCATCACGCCGGTCGAGCGCAGGGTATCCCAGACGGCCAGGCCATCCTCGTAGCGCATGTGCAGTTCCCAGCCTTGCTCGCCGACATAGGAGATGCGGAAAGCGGTGACATCCTTGCCGCCGATCCTGACCGGCTTGATCGCCGCGAACGGGAAATTCTCATGCGAGAGCCCGTCCGGATTCTCGACAACTTTCTGCAGGGTCGCCCGGGCGTTCGGTCCCCAGATGCCGATGGTGACGTATTTCTCGGTCACATCGGTGATGGTAACGTCGAAACCTTTGTCCTGCGCGGTGCGGCGCATGTACTGGAAGTCGCGCGGGCCGGCGTCGGCGCCATCGATCAAACGACAGCGGTCGGCCATGCGGATGACGGTGAAGTCGGCGCGCACCATGCCTTCCTCGTCGAGGAAGTGGGTATAGATGCCCTTGCCGATGTTGTTGTCGCCGCCGATCTTGGCCGCGCAAAGCCATTCCAGCAACGCGACATGGTCCGGACCTTCGATGTCGTACATGGCAAAGTGAGACAGGTTGACGATGCCGCAATCCTCGCTCATGGCGAGATGTTCGGCATTTGAAACGCGCCAGAAATGTCGGTTGTCCCACTCGTTCTCGCGCACCGGCACGCGGTTGCCGTATTTCTCCAGCAGATGCTCGTTGGCGGCATAACCATGGGCGCGCTCCCAGCCGCCCAGTTCCATGAAGTAGCCGCCGAGTTCCTTCTCGCGCTCCCAGAACGGCGAGCGCCGGATGTTGCGGGCCTTGGAGAACGGTTCGCGCGGATGCACGGCCGGATTATAGACCTTCATCGCCGTCTCTGTGCAGCGGTCCCAGATGAACTGCTCCTTCGTCTGGTGCGGATAGAAACGCGCATAGTCGATGGCGTGATGGTCGATCGCGGTGCGGCCGTCGGTCATCCAGTCGGCGATCAGCTTGCCCATGCCGGGGCCGTCCTTGACCCAGATGGCGACGGCATACCAAAGGCCCCGCACCTTCTGGCTTTCGCCCATGGACGGGCCGCCATCGGCCGTCACCTGGAGAAGCCCGTTGAAGGAGTGGCTTTCATTGTAGCCGAGTTCGCCGAGGATCGGCGTCAACTCCATCGCGCGCTCGAGCGGCGCCAGGATCTGCTCCATGTCGAGATCGCGCTGCGAAGGTGAAAGCCGCGCCTGGTCCTTCTCCAGCAAATCGCGCGGGTGGCAGAGACGCGGATTGGTCTCTTCGTAATAGCCCCATTCGATCTGCCCGCCCTCGGCTGTCTTGGGGTCGCCGGTGTCGCGCATATAGGCAGAATTGCCCTGGTCGCGCAGCAGCGGCCAGCCGATCTCCTTGCCGGTGCCGGCAAACTCGTTGTACGGGCCGAAAAAGGTCAGCGGATGGTCGATCGGCATGACCGGCAGGTCCTCACCGACCATTTCGGCGATCAGCCGGCCCCAGATGCCGGCGCAGACGACGACATAGTCTGCCTCGATGGTGCCGCGATCGGTCACGACGCCTGATATGCGGCCGTCCTTGACGATGAGCGACCTGGCGGGCGTGTTGGCGAACGACTTCAACTTGCCCGACGCTTCCGCCTGGTCGACCAGCTTGCCGGCGACGGTCTGCGAGCGCGGGATGACCAGACCAGCGTCGGGATCCCACAGACCGCCCTGCACCATCGCTTCTTCTATGAGGGGAAATTTTTCCTTGATCTCGGCCGGTTCGATCAGGCGCGCGCGCGTGCCGAACGCCTTGGCCGAGGCAATCTTGCGCTTGATTTCTTCCATGCGGCCATCGTCGCCGACGCGGGCAACTTCAAGACCGCCGATGCGCGCGTAGTGGCCCATCTTCTCGTAGAAATCGATGGAGTAGAGCGTCGTCCAGCACGACAGGAAATCGTGGCTGGTCGTGTAGCAGAAGTCCGAGGCGTGCGCGGTCGAGCCGATATCGGTCGGGATGCCTGATTTGTCGATGCCGACGATATCGTCCCAGCCGCGTTCGATCAGATGATGGGCGATCGATGCGCCGACAATACCGCCCAGGCCGACGATGACGACCTTCGCCTTTTTCGGAAACTCTGCCATTGTCCGCGACTCCAAAGTGATAAAGCGGGCGGACTATAGGGCGGAGCGGCAGGGCGAATGAAGCCTGTTTGCGACATTGGCAAAAAGCCGAGCGACCATAGGGTGAAATGGTTCACGTCGGGCGCCTTGGACGGTTCGCCTTCCGAGCTGGGGCTAACTCAGGCGAACGCCCAGATGTCCCCGGCCTGGAAGCCGACCTGATAGCCTGAGGTCTTCAGCTTGACCACGACCTGGCCGATCTCGGCGGCCGGCAGCGCGCCGACCTCGACCTTGATCATGCCGGGGCGGTAGCGCTTGAGGTCGAGCTGTTCGAAGACAATCCAGTCGGCGCCCTCAGCGCCGCCCTGGCCAGGAACTTCGTGCCGCGCAGCGACGGCCCGCGATCGAGAACTCCCTTGGGAAGACCTAGCGACAGGGCAATGCGCGCCAGGCTGGATACCCAACTCATGACTTGTCTCCGGGAATGATTGGCAAGGCGACGCGATGCTGGCCATGCCCCAATGTTGCCCACAGAGCCATGAACGGTGTCGCCAGCAGCAGGAAGGATGGGATCAGATGCGGGAAATAGATGCGGGTGTCGTGGATCGGGAAGACCGTGAACTTCGCCAGCGCGCCGAGCACCAGCGCCGCGAACAAGATGCCGGCGCGGCGATCGAGGCGGAAGCCGGCACGGCCGGCCGCATACCAGCCCGCCAGTGCCAGCACCGACACCCCGACCCAGCTGTTCAGGCTGACGGCACGCAGCAGCGAGGTGGCAAAGGCCCTGAGATAGGCTGCAACCGAGAATGGCGGCTCGAACCCGTCCATATTGTAATGCTGCCCGATGCTGGAGAACCACAGATGCGGCCACCAGCCGGGATGATGGGCCCAGTGCGAAATGGCGAAATAGGCAATGAAGGAAGCGGCAAAGCCGGCCAGCGCGCCCCATGCCTTCTGCCGGAACACGACCAGCAGCACAGCGAAAATAGCAAGGAAAACAATGTTGTCGGGCCGCACCATGAAGGCGAGGAAGAGCAGGATCGCCGTTGCCACCTCGCGGCCGCGGACATAGGCGTAAAGCCCGCCCAGCAGCAGCGCCGAGCACAACAGGTCCGGCGTCGAGGCGCGCGCCGCATCGCCGAAATCGGCCATGATCAGCACCGCGCCGGCCACAGGCGCCAAGGCCAGAGCCCGCTCGGAGCGCAGCCAAAGCAGCGTGATCGCGCCAAACAGCAGCACGGAGAACACCTGTAACAGCCGCATCGCCTCGACCGGAGACATCACCGCGCTCATCGTCGACAGGATCTCGGCGTAGAGGAACTTGATCCGGTACATGCCAAGCAGCGAATGGAAGTCGGCGGCATTCTCCGTCATATGGCTGCGGAAGCCGCCGCCATCGTCGGTCAGCGCCTCATAGTCAGCAGCCGAAACACCTGATTTGACCGTGTTGTAGGCGTGGTCATGCAGCGCCTGCGCGTTGGGATAGGTGCCTTCCTCTGACATGGCGAGATAGGGCAGCATGTCCCAATTGGCGTCTGGCATCACCCAGGCGGTGAACGCCGTCAAAAGGATGTAGAGCGCGAAGGCCGCCGCGCCGATCGGTGCCGCCAGCCGCGCATAGGTCCCCTCGCCCCACGCCAGACCGGCCCCGGCGAGTCGGTCGAGTGGGTTTTGCGGAGCGGGCGACTTGGTCAGCATCGTTGTACTCAGCGAGCTTCCTTTTAGCGGACTTGGCTTTTGACGAAGTCCTTGACGATCGACACGATGCCGCGCGACAGCAGGCTGTCGAAAGCATCGACGAAGCGGTCGACATGCTCGCGCTGGCAGATCAGCGGCGGCTCCAGCCGGATGACGTTGCGGTTGTATTCGGTGAAGGCGACGAGCACGTCGTAGTCGCGCAGCAGCAGCGCACCGACAAAGCCCGACAGCGAGCCCTTCAGCTTGTCGTCGAGCACGCTGACGATCGGCCGCAGCACCATAGGCAAGGTCTGCGAGAAGTCGTGGAACTCCAGGCCGACCATAAAGCCTTTGCCGCGCACATCCTTGATGATCTTGGGATATTTTTCCTTCAGCGCCTGCAGCCGCTGCAGCAGATAGTCGCCGGTCGCGGCGGCATTGTCGATCAACCCCTCGTCATAGAGAACGTTGAGGCCCTCGATAGAGGTGACGCAGGCCTCGCCCATGCCGCCGAAGGTCGCCATGGCGTGGATCATTGCTGTCTTCGGCGTGCCGTAGGCCTTCATGTAGACCTCGCGCCGCGCGATCATCGCGCCGACCGCTGCCTTGCCGGCGCCGAGCGACTTCGCCAGCGCGGTCACGTCGGGAATGACGCCGTAATGCTCGAAGGCATAGAAGCGGCCCGAGCGGCCATAGCCGCACTGCACTTCGTCGGCGACCCACAGCACGCCATACTGGTCGCACAGCGCGCGCAGCTTCCGCCAGTATTCGGCCGGCGCCTGGATGATGCCGCCGCCGCCCTGGATGGTTTCGAGCACGATGACGCCAACCTCCGGGTCGGAACGGAACAGCCGCTCGACGGCTTCGATGTCGGCGAAGGGGATGCGGACCGTGTTGTCCGCCACCTTGAAGTCGGCGCGATAGAGCTGGCCGTCGGTGATGCCCAGCACGCCCTTGGTCTTGCCGTGGAAGGAATTCTCGGCATAGACGATTTTCGGCCGCTTCGGGCCGGCGGCGCGCTCGGCGAGCTTCACCGCCGCTTCCATGGCTTCCGAGCCGGACGAGCCCAGGAACACCATGTCGAGATCGCCGGGGGAGCACTTCGCGATGTTGTGCGCGAGCGCCGCCGCGTATTGCGACATGAAGGCGATGGCGATCTCCTGGCGCTTCTCCTCCTGGAATTTTTTCCGTGCTTCCAGGATGCGCGGATGGTTGTGGCCGAAGGCCAGCGAACCGAAACCACCGAAGAAATCGAGGATCTTGCGGCCGTTCTGGTCGATGTAGAACATGCCGTCGGCGCGCTCGATCTTGATCTTGTGGAAGCCGAGCAGCTTCATGAAATGCAGCTGGCCGGGGTTGAGATGCGCCTTGAACAGGTCGGTCATGCGGGCGACATCCATCGCCTTGGCCTGCTCGACGCTGATCAAATCGGGCTTGGCGATGGTGGCGGGCGACAGCGACGGCGCGCTGACCATGGTGCGCACGTTGGTCTGCTCGGGCTTGGCCATGACGGTCATTTCAATCTCCTGTCTGCGCGCACGACCAGGATCGGGCGCAACGAAAGCTGTTTTGCGAGCCGCTATTCGGCAGGCACATGTTTGGTGGCCACAGTGGGACCGGCTTTCCTGGCGCGGTACTCGCTGTAGGCGGCGATCAGCATGTCCTCGTCGCGATATTGCGGCACCCAGCCGAGCTGGCGCCCGGCCTTGGACACGTCGAGCACGCACTCCTCGTCGGCGATCAGATATTGTTCCGGATCCATGATCGGCATGTTCATGAGGTCGAGCAGGTCGAGCGTGCGCTTGACCGCCCACCCCGGTGTCGGGATCAGGATCGATTTCGAGCCGGCATGCCTGATCAGGTCGCCGAGCAATTTCTTGACGGGGGGCGGGTTGAGCGAACCCAGATTATAGGCCTCATCAGGCACGCCGGCTTTCCAGGCCGCGCGGGCAGCTTCCGCACAATCGAAAACAGAAATGAACTGATAGGGGTTTTTGCCCGAGCCGATCATCGGCACGGGTAAACTCCAGTCGATCAGCTTGAACAGTTTTTCGAGAATGCCGAGACGGCCGGGGCCGATGATCAGGCGCGGGCGAAACAGCGAGATCGACATGCCGCGCTTGCGCCATTCGGCGGCCAGTTCCTCGGTCTTCTGCTTCGACCAGCCATACTCGCCAAGCGGCGCGACCGGATGCTCCTCGGTCATCGGCTTGGTGACCGTGTGGCCGTAGATCATATCGGTCGTATAGTGGACGAGCTTGGCTGCGCCAGCTCTGTCCATTGCCTGCAGGATGTGCTCGGTACCGTGGAAATTCACCGGGAAGAAGAAGTCGTGCCGCTTGGCGCGCACCTGGATCGGCGACAGCATCTTGGCCGACAGATTGTAGACCATGTCGTCGGCCTTGAGCCCGACAGCCGCGATCGAGGCCGGATCGGTGACGTCGCATTGGATAAAGCCGACATTGCGGTAATGCGGCAGGTCGTTCTTGACGATGTCGGCGACGACAACCTCTTCACCATCGGCCACGAGCTTCGGGGCAAGGTGGCGGCCGACGAAACCGTCGCCGCCGAAAATCACATGTCTCATCGAACAGTCTCGTTTGCTTGGATCTTGTCGGGCGTGATGGAAGCCGTCTGGTCCGCATGTCCTCGCCCACTTTGGGCGATCAGCACCGTGCCGACGCAGATGCAGGCGATGCCAGCGATGCGCCAGCCATTGAGGTCCTCGCGGAAGACGAAATAGGCGAAGATGGCGACGGCCACATAGGCGAGGCTGAGGAATGGATACGCGAAGGAAAGCTCGACCTTGGACAGCACATAGAGATGCGAGGCCATCGAGATGACGAAAGTACAGAGGCCCAGGAACACCCATGGGCTGAAGACGATCTGCAACAGCTTGATGAGCGGATTGACGCCCTCGAACGAGATCGGCCCGAGCGACATCATGCCTTGCTTCAGCATCAGCTGTGCGGCAGCATTGGTCATGACCGTAAAGAGAATGAAGACGATGTATTTCATGTGTTCCAAGCCACCCCATCGCGCTTCATATTACAAACCCGCAAACATTTCGTGAAGCCGCAATAATGTTTTGAGTGAACCGTGTATTTAACGGTCCGATAACCATGAATTACTCGAAATTTATCTATTCCGCGGCTTCGACGACACCCCGCCGCAGGTCCAGCTTCCTTGCCGTCCGCGCCCAGAAACTCGATAGGAAGGCGGGATCGCGCAGCGCCTCCAGCCGTGGCCATTCGGGAAAGGACGACGCGAAGATGTCGGCGCCCATGCGGGCGTCCTTGTAGGGATTGACGGCGCCGCCGGCCTCGACCGTGATGCGATCGAGTTCCCGCAGCAACGCCAGCGTCGCCGCGCCCCTGTTGGGGAAATCCAGCGTCAGCGTGTAGCCGGGACGCGGGAACGACAGCAGCGCCGGCGAGCGGATGGAGCCGAAGCGCTTCAACACGGTGAGGAATGAGCCCTGCCCGGCTTGCCTTGCAGCCGCCAGCAGCGCCGGCACCGCCTCGCGCGCCGTCTCTTCCGGCACCACGCTCTGGTGCTGGAAAAGCCCTTTCGGTCCATAAAGCCGGTTCCAGTCGCGCACGCCGTCGAGTGGGAAGAAGAAGCCCTGATATCCGACCTGGCGCGGCGCCGTCGAGCGCCCTTTCTTCCATCGGTAGGCGGCGTTGAAGGCGGTCAGGAACGGCCGGTTGAGCACATTGAACGGCAGTTGGGCCGGCACCGAGAGCTTGCCGCCGGCGCGTGAGGCGGTATGCGAACCGTGCTCGGCGTGATTGCCTGACAACAGCAGGCCACGACCGCTGTTGCGGCCGCCGGCAAGCTGGTCGATCCAGGCGACCGCGTACTCATTGGCCAGATCAGCCGCCTCGGCCAAACCGAAGAACTCGTCAAGATCGCGAAACGGTGTCGCCTTTTCGACGATGTCGAGGGAAGGAACCCGCATCAACCGGATCGAGGCCGACAGGATGAGGCCGGTCAGCCCCATGCCGCCGATCGTCGCCCGAAACAGCCGCGCATTGTCCGTCGTCGAGCAGCGACGGCTCTTCCCGTCGGATCTGAGCAGCGTGAGTGTCTCGACATGGCAGCCGAATGTTCCGCGCCGGTGATGGTTCTTGCCATGCACGTCATTGGCGATGGCGCCACCGAGCGTGACGAATTGCGTGCCTGGAACAACCGCCGGAAAGAAGCCGTAAGGGGCGGCGTGGGCGATGATGTCGGACAACAGCACGCCAGCATCTGCTTCCAGAACACCGGTTTCAGCGTTGAAGGCGCGGATCCGGTTCAGCGACCGCATATCGATGATCGCGCCGGCCTCGTTCTGACAGGAATCGCCATAGGAGCGCCCGTTGCCATAGGCAAGCAGAGACGCCGGCCCGGCCTGCCCACCCTTCAGCAGCGCGATCGCCTCATCGGTACCGATGACGCGCGTCGCCGGCGGTGTGGCAAGGCCAAAGCTTGGGAAGCGCTCAGTGGCCATGCCTACCAGCCCCCGATGACCAGCATCACCGCGCCGATCAGCACCACGATCTGACTGCGCCAGTCGCGAATGATGAAGACGACCGGATCGTCATGCATCTCGTCGCGGCGCGCCAGGATCCAGACTCGCATGGTCAGATAAAGCACGATCGGCGCCAGCGGCCAGATCAGCCACGGATGCGGATAAAGCTCGCGCACCGCGACGCTGTCCATGTAGAGCGCCAGCACCAGGGCCGAAGAGAAGGCCGAGGCCATGCCGGCCTGGGCAACGATCTCCTGGTCTTCGGTGCGATAGCCGCGGCCGGCAATGCGCTCGCCATGCGGGATGGCGGTGATGCGCAGTTCGACAAAGCGCTTCACCAGCGCCAGCGACAGGAAGAAAAAGATCGAGAAGGCGAGCAGCCAGAACGAGACATCGACGCCGGTCGCCGCCGCACCAGCCAGGACGCGGATCGTGTAGAGGCCGGCGAGCGTCAGCACGTCGACCAGCAGCATGCGCTTGAACGACAGCGAATAGGCCGTGGTGACCACGACGTAGCCGCCGAGCACGGCCAGGAATTCGGGCGACAAAAACAGCCCGGTGCCGACGCCGATCGCCAGAAGCACGGCGATCGCGCCAAGGCCGAACGGGATCGACAGCGCACCGCTGGCGAACGGCCTGTTGCGCTTGGCGAGGTGTTTGCGGTCGAGCGCGAGGTCGAAGAAATCATTGAGGATGTAGATGGCCGATGCCACCGCGCTGAACGAGACGAACGCCAGCAGGCATTCCCAGATCATATCGATGTTGAAATATTCATGCGAGAGCACCATCGGCACCGCGATCAGCGAATTCTTCAGCCATTGATGGACGCGCAGCATCTTTACGATGGTCCGCAAGGTCGGCTTTGGCGCCGGCATCGTCTCGGCGCCGTGCGCTGCCTGCCAGCGTGCGGCATGACGGTCGGGCGCGACGACAATCGCGTTGCGTGCGGCATCGAAGATCTGGAGGTCATGGCGGCTGTTGCCGGCGTAGTCGAAGCCGCCATCGCCATAGGCCGCGATCAGCGACGCGCGCTTCCTGCCCGAGGTGAGATTGGCGAGACAGTCGGTGTCCAGCACCCGGTCGAAGATGCCGAGGTGGGCAGCGATGGCGTCCGCGAACTTGCGCGGCGTGCCGGTCGCCAGCACGATCTTGCGGCCTTCGGCGTGTTCTGAACGGAGGCGGCAAAGCAGCATCTCGCGATAGGGCAGCGATGCCGGGTCGATGTCGATGCGCTGCGCGATCGCCTGCTTCAGCCGCCCCGGCCCGCCGGCGGCCCAGAAAGGCACGAGAAAGATATAGAGCGGGTTCTTCTTGAGAAGGATGAACAGGCCTTCCCACAACAGGTCGGTCGCGAT
This sequence comes from Mesorhizobium sp. M1396, assembly GCF_040317725.1. Classification (NCBI taxonomy): domain Bacteria; kingdom Pseudomonadati; phylum Pseudomonadota; class Alphaproteobacteria; order Hyphomicrobiales; family Phyllobacteriaceae; genus Mesorhizobium; species Mesorhizobium sp. M1396. Next base: position 127,014 of record NZ_JAMYLA010000006.1, read on the forward strand.
CAGCGTGCCGTCGAGATCGACCGCAAGCGGTATTGCGTTCCTGTCCGACCGCGCATCCATGTCCGTCCTGCCCCGCCCGCGTATGATCCGGGAAACCGGAATCTCGTTGCGCGCCGCTATTCGGCGTCTTGAGGGCAGGTATAGCGGGGGATGGCGTAGCGAACGTTAAAACGCACGGTTGTAGACGGCTGCCGTGGCGGTATTTCCGGCCTCATTGTTAAACAATCGATACCGGAAACGATAAAAGGCCGAGCAAATGCCCTGAGCAAATGCCCGGCCTTTCCTGTCATGCCGTCGAAATTACTTGATGCGGGCGACACCACCCGAGATTTCGACCGTTTCCGAGCCAGTCAGGGCTTCGAGGTCGCCATTGGGCAAGGTGACGAAGCAGCCATTCGGGCAGAATTCAACGGTTTCGCCAGCGGCCAGCGCTAGATCGCTTTTGCTGCCCCCCTCGGTCACGATCAGCGTGCGTGTCTCGGCGTCCTTGTTGACCGCGCTTGCGGCATGGGTCGAGCCGCTCACGGCGAGCAAAGCGGCGGCAGCGACGAGAGACTTCCACATGGTGCAATATCGGTGTTCCCACCGCCTCTGTTGCATTTCGCAAGGCATTTTCGCCTTTGCATGGGAGCTTATATGAGATGGAAGCTGAACCGCAACTGAATGCCGCATTCATGCCGCAATTGGCTTTGGCCGGTCCGAGCGCGTCAATCGGCACCTAGTCGGGATCGGGCTTGCGCAGCTTGCGCCCTGTCTTGGCGGTCCGTTTCGCTTCGGCCGCGGCTCCCAGCTTGGCCTGCTCCTGTTCGGCGAAGTCGGCCTCGATCTTGTCGTCGTCGGTCGGCCAGGCTTTGGGCTTGTGGGCATCGACGACGGCGCGCGGCGTCGATGGAATTTCGATGTGCTCGCTGCTGAATTTTTCGAGCACGGCAAATCGGATGTCGTTCTGCGCGATGTTGCCGTTCATCACGTCGGCCAGGAACACGCGGATCTCGAATTCGAGTGCGGCAGGCCCGAAGTTGGAAAACAGCACGAAGGGTTCGGGGTTTTTCAGCACCATAGGATGGCCGCGTGCGATGTCCAGCAGGACGGCATGAACCTGCTTGACGTCGCTGCCATAGGCAACGCCGACCTTGATGTCGATACGGCCGAGCTTGTTGCGATGTGTCCAATTGCCGACGGCGTTGTTGATCAGGTTCGAATTGGGCAGGATGACCGATTGCCGCTGGAAGGTCTCGATCTCCGTGGCGCGCACGCTGATCTTCTTCACGGTACCGCTGACATCGCCGGCGACGATCCAGTCGCCGACCTTGAACGGCCGCTCGGCCAAAAGGATCAGGCCGGAGACGAAATTGGACACCACATTCTGCAGGCCAAAACCGATACCGAGGGAAAGAGCGCCGGCGACCAGCGCCAGACTGGAGAGGTCGATGCCCGCCGCCGATATGCCGACCAGTGCCGCCAGCGCGACGCCGGCATAGCCGACCGCCAGCCGGATCGAATTGCGAACCCCGGTATCGACCTTGCCGCGCGCCATCACCGAACCGTCGAGCCAGCCCTGGAACCAGCGCGTCAGGAAATAGCCGATGATGAAGACGACGATGCCCGAAAGGATGCCGGTGACCGAAATCGTCACCGAGCCGAGATTGATCCCGGTTGCCAGTTTGTAGGCCCAGGCCTCGATATCGCCGGGCTGGAAGCCCCACATCAACAGGATCAGCGGCAGGAAGACCAGCACGATCATCACATTGATGGCGACGCTGACGACGAGGCCGAGCTGGTCGAGCGCGGTGTCCTCGTAGCTCGAATTGGCCGACAGCCAGCGTCCGACGGAGGTGTCGGCGAAAGCGCCCTCCTCGCCGATCGCCCGCGCCGACAGGAAGCCGATATAGGCGGTGATCAGCGCGGTGCCGGTGACGACGACCTGTAGCGAGACGAACAAGGCGAGGCCGATATAGCCGAGCAGCGCGGCGACGATGGTGAATAGACCGAGCGCGAGCGATGTATAGCGCAGCCATGCCGGCCACGGCCGCCAGCTTCCGTCACGCGCCTTGAACGGCCTCAGCATCGCCATCAGGATCAGGATGATGCCGACGATGATGGTGGCGCCGAAACTGCGGGCGATGGTCAGCGACAGCGGCGAGCCCATCTTGTCGTTGATCACCGACAGGAAATAGTTGACGCCGATGACCACGGCCATGGCTGTCGTCAGCCGCACCAGCCAGCGCGCCGGCCCGGTCTCGACGGGAATAAGGCGCCAGTTCGGCAGCCGCGGCTCAAGCGCCGCATTGGTCAGCCGGTTGACGCAGAACACCACGCCGATGACGGCCGCGAGCGCATTCAAGAAGAGGCCAATGTCGCCGCGCAACACATTGTAATAATTGAAAAAGAACACCGTGGAGGCCAGGAACACGCCGACCGCCAGCGTCGGCAGCAAGGTAGACCAAAAGGCCACCGATAGACGGCTGAGATAGGATGGATCTTCATTGGCGGGGTCGGCTTCGAACACGCGCCCGAACAGGCGCCTGCCACCGACCAGCAGCACCAAAGCCAGCCCGAGCGCCACGAAGGTAGCCGCGAGGATGGCCTGGAACTTGAACTTGAAGGCGAAGCTCAGCCAGGACGACACGGCCTTGTAGAAATTGCCGAATTCGTCCCTGGCGTCCGAAAAAACCTGCGGGCTCAGCGCGTCGGACAGCACGTAGCGCTTGGTGAGCACATTGCGGAACAGCTCGCTGCGCATGTTGCCGATCTTGTCGATCAGCCCGCTGATGCGGATCGACAAGGACTGGGCTTGCGAGATAACGGCGTTGATCTCCGCCTTTTCCGATGTCAGCGCCTGGCGTTCGCCGCTGACGATATCGGGCTCCGGCGGCTGGCCGGCGGCGGGCGCGGGCCCGATCTGTTCAAGCCGGCTGTTGATCTCGCCAAGGCGCGTGCGGAAGGCCAGCGCGCTGGTCAGCGATTGGCGCGACAGTTCCTCGAGCTGCAGCCGGATATCGACGAGGCTGCCATCATCCTCGGCGTCCTGCTGGATCTGCTTCTCGAAATTGTCGGTCTTGGTCGTCAGCCCCTGAATGATCTTCTGCTGGTCGGCGACCAGTCCGGCTGGCGCCTGGCCAAGCCCTTGCGCCGCCGCGTCGAACGACAGCGGCGCCGAAACGACAAGCGCGAGGATCAAAATGAGGCGAAACAATCGGAAGATCATGATTTTGACGGCGACTCACGGGCGGCGAGGCAATTTGAAAGCCTGTCCTTGATAAAGACGGCCATATCACGGGGCAAGCCGTCGCAGTCATCGCTGGCCCATCCGATCACACAGGCGTCGGCCAGTCGAAAGGCAATGGCGCAATATTGGCTTTGCGGATGCGGCCTGCTCTATAGTCTGCCGCATCGCCCGAACCGGATGACAATGATGGCAGAGTACTCGGCCTTTTCGCTGCTCGCGAACGCGCTCAAGGGAAACAAGGACTGGAAGCCGGCCTGGCGCAAGCCGGACCCGAAGGCATCCTATGATGTCGTCATCATCGGTGGCGGCGGTCATGGGCTGGCCACCGCCTACTATCTCGCCAAGGAACACGGCATCACCAATGTCGCTGTGCTGGAAAAGGGCTGGCTCGGCTCAGGCAATGTCGGCCGCAACACGACGGCCGTGCGCTCGAACTACCTGCTGCCGGCCAACACCCGCTTCTACGAACACTCGATGAAGCTGTGGGAGAACCTCTCGCACGAGCTCAACTACAACGTCATGTTCTCGCAGCGCGGCTGCCTGAACCTGGCACACACGCCGGCCCAGTTCGACGACTATGCAAGGCGCGGCAATGCCATGCGCCATCTCGGCGTCGACGCCGAGCTGATGACACCGGCGCGGATCAAGCGCCTGATCCCGGCGCTCGATATCTCCGACAGCGCACGCTTTCCGGTGGTCGGCGGCCTGATGCAAAGGCGCGCGGGCACCGCCCGTCACGATGCGGTGGCCTGGGGTTACGCGCGCGGCGCCGACCGACGCGGCGTCGACATCATCGAGAATTGCGAGGTCACCGGCTTCCTGCGCGATGGCGACAGCATCACAGGCGTCACGACGTCGCGCGGCGACATACGCGCCAAGAAGGTGGCTGTCGCGGTCGCCGGCAGCACCGGACGCGTCATGCAGCTGGCCGGCATCGAGAGGATGCCAATCGAAAGCCATGTGCTGCAGGCCTTCGTCACCGAATCGCTGAAACCCTTCATCGATACCGTCGTGACGTTTGGCATGGGCCATTTCTACATGTCGCAGTCGGACAAGGGCGGCCTCATCTATGGCGGCGACATCGACGGCTACAACAGCTATGCCCAGCGCGGCAATCTGCCTATCGTCGACGAAGTGATGAGCGAGATGCTGGCGCTGTTCCCGGGCCTTGCCCGCGTGCGCATGCTGCGCTCCTGGGGCGGCGTCTGCGACATGTCGATGGACGGCTCGCCGATCATCACCACCGGCCCCCTGCCCGGCATGTATCTCAACTGCGGCTGGTGCTATGGCGGCTTCAAGGCGACGCCGGCTTCCGGATGGTGCTTCGCCTGGACTATCGCCAAGGATCAGCCGCACGACCTCAATGCCCCCTTCACGCTTGACCGCTTCCATCGCGGCCTGGTGATCGACGACAAGGGCCAGGGTGCAAACCCGCGGCTTCATTAGGAGCATTCCGTGCTGATCACCTGCCCCTATTGCGGCCCGCGCGACGTCATCGAGTTCACCTATCAGGGTGACGGCAACCGCGAGCGTCCCGACCCCGCCTCGCAGAATTTCGAGGCGTGGAACGCCTACGTCTATGACAGGCTGAACCCGGCCGGCGACCACAACGAGATCTGGCAGCATTCCGGCGGTTGCCGCGCGCATCTGCGGGTCGTGCGCAACACGCTGACGCATGAGATTTTGAGCGTCGCCTTCATACGGGGTGATCATGGGCGCGGCGATCACACCTCGGCCGCGCGCCGCAAGGCGGAGGGCAAGTCATGAGCCCGCGCCGCACCGACATCGGCGGTCGCATCGACCGGGTGAAAACCATCCGCTTCACCTTCGACGGCGCGCCCTATACCGGCCATGCCGGCGATACGCTGGCATCGGCGCTGCTGGCCAAGGGCGTCACCCTCTTCGGTCGCTCGTTCAAATACCACCGCCCGCGCGGCCTGCTGACGGCTGGCGTCGAGGAGCCCAATGCCCTGGTGACGGTGCTGAAGGGCGAGGTCCGCGAGCCCAACATTCCGGCGACCATGGTCGAGATCCATGACGGGCTGGTCGCCATCAGCCAGAACCGCTTTCCCTCGCTTGCTTGGGACATCAACGCCGTCAACCAGCTCGGCGGCAAGATCCTGTCGGCCGGCTTCTACTACAAGACCTTCATGGGACCGGCGTTCGGCCCGCTGAAGGGCACGCGCTTCTGGATGTTCTGCGAACATTTCATCCGCCGCGCCGCCGGTCTCGGCAGCGCCGGATCGGCGAAGGACCCGGCCCGCTACGAGCGCATGAACGCCTTTTGCGACGTGCTGGTGGTCGGCTCCGGCCCGGCCGGACTGATGGCCGCCAAGGCCGCCGCCGATCAGGGCGCGCGCGTCATGCTGGCCGATCTCGAGCCGCGTTTCGGCGGCTCGGCCAACTGGTCCGACGAAACGATTGACGGTGCGCCGGCCGCCGATTGGGCCCGCCGCATCGTCGCCCAGCTCGAAGGCCGCGACAATATCCGGCTTTTACCGCGCACCACGGTGTGGGGCTATTACGACAACAACACGCTTGCCGCGCTCGAACGGGTCAGCGACCACAAGGAGCAGCCCGGCAAGGGCGAGCCGCGCCATCGTTACTGGGCGATACGCGCCAAATCCGTGGTTCTGGCCACCGGCGCTTTCGAGCGGCCGCTGGTATTCCCGGGCAATGACCGGCCAGGCGTGATGCTGGCGCATGCCGCCGAGCGCTATGCCAACGAGTTCGGCGTGCTGCCGGGCGAGCGGATCGCGTTGTTCACCAACAACGACAGCGCCTATCGGGCGGCGGTCGCCTTGAAGAAAGCCGGAGCCGCGGTCGTCGCCATCGCCGATATCAGGCCGGAGCTTTCGCCAGAGATGCGCAAGCTGGCCGCGGAGGCCGAGGCAGAGATCTTCGCCGGCCATGCCGTCGTCGCCACCGAAGGCGGCAAGGCGCTGTCCGGCCTCAAGCTGCAACGCTTCGACATGACCAACGGCGCGCCCATCGGCGACGCACGCAGCATCCATGCCGATTGCCTGCTGATGTCCGGCGGCTGGTCGCCGACCATCCATCTGGCCAGCCAGGCCGGCGCCAAGGCGGAATGGAATGCCGCGCGGCAAGCCTTCCTGCCGCCGAAGCCGACACAGAAATGGATCGGCGCCGGCGCGTTCACCGGCAGTTTCTCGACGCTCGAAGCACTCGCCGAAGGCCGCGCCGCGGGCCTTGCCGCCGCCGGCGGGCAGAGCACACCGTCCGTGCTGCCGACCGTCGAAGCCGTACCAGGCGATCCCGATCCGGCTCCGGTGTTCGAGATCAGGGCCAAGGGCAAGAGCTTTGTCGACTTCCAGCACGACGTGACAGCAGAGGACGTTCGGCTGGCGCACCGCGAAGGCTTCGTCTCGGTCGAGCATCTGAAGCGCTACACCACGCTCGGCATGGCGACCGACCAGGGCAAGAGTTCCAACGTCCCCGGCCTTGCCATCATGGCCGAAGCGCTGGGCAAGCCGATCCCCGAGGTCGGCACGACGCGCTTCCGGCCGCCCTTTGCGCCGGTTTCAATCGGCTCGCTGGCGGCGGAGCGTTTTGGCGACCTGAAGCCAGAGCGGCTGACGCCGATGCATGACTGGCATCTCGCCAACGGCGCGACCATGTATTCCGCCGGCCTCTGGTACCGTCCGATGATCTACGGCCTTGCCGGCGAGACAATCGAGCAAGCCTATGTCCGCGAGGCCAAGGCGACGCGCGAGACCGCCGGCATCGTCGATGTCTCGACACTGGGCAAGATCGCCGTGCAAGGGCCCGACGCCGCTGCGTTCCTCGATCGCGTCTACACAAACATGTTTTCGACGCTGGCCGTCGGCAAGGCTCGCTATGGCCTGATGCTGCGCGAGGACGGCCTCGCCTTCGACGACGGCACCACCTGGCGTCTGGGCGAGCAGGATTTCCTGATGACCACCACCACGGCCAATGCCGGCAAGGTGATGCAGCATCTGGAATATTTCCTCGACGTGATCTGGCCGGACCTGAAGGTCCACGTCACCTCGGTGACCGACGAATGGGCGGGCGCCGCGATCGGCGGGCCCAAGGCCAGGGAGATCCTTGCCGCTTGTGTCACCGGCACATCGGTCGACAATGCCACCTTGCCCTTCATGGGCATCGTTCGCGGCGAGATATCGGATGTGCCGGTGATGATTTGCCGGCTCTCCTTCTCCGGTGAAATGGCGTTCGAGGTCTATTCCGGCGCCGGCCATGGCACCCATGTCTGGGAAGCGCTGATCGAGGCCGGCAGACCGTTCGGTCTGGTCACCTACGGGCTCGAGGCGCTGGGCACGATGCGCATCGAAAAGGGCCATGTCACCGGCGCCGAGATCGATGGCCGCACCACTGCGCGCGATTTGCATCTCGACTGGATGCTGTCGAAGAAGAAGCCGTTCATCGGCTCGGCGATGATGGACCGCGAAGGCCTGATCGCGGCTGACCGCCTGGAACTGGTCGGCCTGGTCGCCCTCGACAACCGGCCGCTCAATGGCGGCGCGCACATTGTCGAAGAGGTTGACGAGGCCAATCCGCACGGCTCGATCGGCCACATCACCGCGTGCTGTTATTCGCCGGCACTCGGAAAGCATATCGCGCTGGCGCTGGTCAAGGACGGCAAGGCCAGGCAGGGCACGCGCGCCAATGTCTCCGATCCCTTGCGCAACCGGTTCGGACCGGTCGAGATCGTCTCCAACCACTTCTTCGATCCGGACGGGAGCCGCATGCATGGTTGAGCGCCAATCGCCCCTCGATCCGGAATTTCATGTCGGCTCGCACGGCAATTTCGAGCACGGCGTCGAAATCATCCTGACCGAGACGCAGCCGGGCTCGATCGTACAGCTCGCCGCCTGGCCTGGCGAGGAGAAGAAGCTGATATCAGCCATCCGCACCGTCACCGGGCTTGCTCTGCCCGATGGCGCCGGCGGCGGCTTGAGCGACGGCGTGAAGTCGGTATTCGGCTTCGCGCCGGGAAAGTTCACCGTGGCCGACGAGGCCGAAGGGTTGGCCGCTGCCTTTGCCAAGGTGGTCACCCCGGCCATCGGTACGATCACCGACCTTTCGCATGGCCGCACCGCCATCCGCATTGCCGGGCCGAAGGCCGAATGGGTGCTGGCAAAGTTCTTCGCCATCGACTTTTCGCTGCCGGCCTTTCCGGTCGGCGCCGGTCGCTCGACCGCCCATCACGATGTCTTCGCCCAGATCCAGCGCACCGGCGCCGACCAGTTCGACATCTATGTCTTCCGCTCCTTCGCGCGGTCGTTCTGGAAGGCGCTGTGTCACGCGAGCGAGGAAGTCGGCTACGAGGTGCAGTAGACCCCGCCTTGTCGGCTACGACTGCTGCACAACGGCGCGCCAGGCGGCGGCCCTGTCGTCGCCGACGACTTCCGCATCCGTTCGTGATCGAAGGCGTCATCACGCTCTGGCGCTGCTTGCCTACCTGAAGCTTACGCCGCAGGGCCCATGTCAGCGGCCACAGCGCCTCAGATGAATACCGAATAGAGCGTGTCGCTCAAGGCGCACCCGGTTGCCAGCCGGCTTACTCGCTGAACGTCACCCACTCTTCCATCGGTACGCGGTCGGTGCGGAAGGTGTTTTCCGGTTTGGATATGTCCTCATGGCCAAGCGCCATGCCGCAGACGACGATCTCCTCGTCGGGAATGTTGAGCACCGGCCTGATCTGCCGGTGGTAGGGTGCAAACGCTGCTTGTGGGCAAGTGTGCAAACCCCTGCCCCGCGCCGCGACCATGATGTTCTGCAGGAACATGCCGTAGTCGATCCACGAGCCCTGGTTGAGCCGGCGGTCGATGGTGAAGATCATGCCGACCGGCGCATCGAAGAAGACGAAGTTGCGGTCGTGCTGGGCGCGCATCTTGTCGACCTCGCGACGGCCGATGCCGAGCGCGCCATAAAGACCGAAGCCGTTGGCGCGGCGCCGGGTCAGATAAGGCTCGAAGAACTGGGTGGGATAGTAGCGGTATTCGTCCCAGTCGGCCTTTTCGGCGCGAATGCCGGAATTGAGAATGGCGTCGGTAATCTGCTGCTTGGTCTCGCCCTTGGTGACGTAGACCTTCCACGGCTGCATGTTGGTGCCCGACGGAGCCCGCGCTGCAACCGCCAGAATGGCGCGGATCGTATTGTCGTCGACCATGTCGGGGAGGAACGCGCGCACCGAACGGCGAGACAGAATCGCCTCGTCGACAATCTGGGCTTCGCTCGCAATTCGAGTGTTGTTTTCCAGCATGGGCCGTCCTTACCCTCGTCTCGACCAGACGTCCCCACTCGCCGTTCGTGCCCGAGCCTTTGCATGAACCGTCAAAATCGTGCAAGCAAATCTTCTGCATCTGTGAAAATCCACTTGATTTTTTCATGCGCTTGACTTCTCATGAAATTTATCTGGAATTTTTCACGAAGTGAGCCCTTTGCCTTCGCCTGCCGCAAGAACATTGCATGGACCTGACGAACGCGTGCTGGCCGGCGATATCAGGGCCTTGCGCAAACTGCGTGGTCTGACGTTGGCCGAGATCGGCCTGAAGCTTGACCGTTCGGTCGGTTGGGTCAGCCAAGTCGAGCGTGGCTTGTCGACGCCATCGCTCAGCGACCTCAGGGCCTTCGCCGAACTGTTCGGCGTGCCGATCAGCCTGTTCTTCAGCCATGACGTACCTGTCGAAAGCGAGCGCGGCGTGGTTGTGCGCGCCGGCAGGCGCCGCACGCTTGGCACAAGCGAATCCGGCCTGGTGGAGGAGCTTCTGTCGCCCGATCTCGGCGGTAGCTTCGAGATGGTGCGTTCGGTCTTCGCACCGGGCGCGGAACTGAAGGCCGAGGCGCAGCGGCCGACCGAGGAAGCCGGATACGTCGCATCCGGACTGTTCGACATCGAGATAGCAGGCGTCTGGCATCGGCTTGGCGAGGGCGATTCCTTTCGCTTCGAAGGCAAGCCTTACCGCTGGCGCAATCCGGGGGCCGAGCCGGCAATTGTCATCTGGGTGGTTTCGCCGCCGGTCTATTGAGTTAAAGTTTGGGAGAAGAACATGGCGGGTTTGCCGAGCACGGCGCGCGTGGTGATCATCGGAGGCGGTGCCGTCGGCACCTCCTCGCTCTATCATCTCGCCAAGGCGGGGTGGACCGACTGCGTGCTTCTGGAAAAGAACGAGCTGACCTCCGGCTCGACCTGGCATGCCGCCGGCAACGTGCCGACCTTCTCCTCGTCCTGGTCTCTGATGAACATGCAGCGTTATTCGACCGAGCTTTATCGCGGGCTGGCCGACGCGGTCGACTATCCCATGAACTATCACGTCACCGGCTCGCTGCGCCTTGCCCATACGAAAGAGCGCATGCAGGAATTCCAGCGCGCCAAGGGCATGGGCCGCTATCAGGGCATGGACATCGACATCGTCGGCATCGACGAGATCAAGCGGCGCTATCCCTTCATCGAGACGCATGATCTGAAGGGCGCGCTCTATGACCCGAGCGATGGCGACATCGATCCGGCGCAGCTCACCCAGGCGCTGGCCAAGGGCGCGCGCGACATGGACGCGAAAATCATCCGCTTCTGCCCGGTCACAGGCGTGCGCCGCGAGAACGACGAGTGGGTGGTTGTAACAGCGCAAGGCGAGATCCGCTGCGAGATTGTCGTCAACGCCGCCGGCTACCGCGCCGCCGAAGTGGGCCGGATGTTCGGCCGCGAGGTACCGATGATGGTGATGAGCCATCAATACATATTGTTCGAGGAGATCCCCGAACTGGCGGCGTGGTCGAAGGAACAGGGCAAGAAATTGCCGCTGCTGCGCGACGTCGACACCTCCTACTATTTGCGCCAGGAGAAGAACGGCATGAATCTCGGCCCTTACGAGCGCAATTGCCGCGCGCATTGGGCGACCCACAATGATCCGATGCCGGAGGATTTTTCCTTCCAGCTGTTCCCCGACGATCTCGACCGGCTGGAACATTATCTGGCCGACGCCGTCGCCCGCGTGCCGATCCTTGGCACGGCCGGCCTGTCCAAGGTCATCAACGGGCCGATTCCCTACACGCCGGACGGCAATCCGCTGATCGGCCCGATGCCCGGCGTTCCCAATGCCTTCGAGGCCTGCGTCTTCACCTTCGGCATCGCCCAGGGCGGCGGCGCCGGCAAGGTGCTGGCCGAATGGGTGACTGAAGGCCAGACCGAATGGGACATGTGGTCGTGCGATCCGCGCCGCTTCACGTCCTTTGCCTCGGCGCCGGACTATTGCGTCGCCAAGGGCATGGAGATCTACGGTAACGAATACGCCATCCAGTTTCCGCGTCATGCCTGGCCTGAAGGCCGCGACCGCAAGCTGTCGCCGATCCACGATCGTATCAAGGCGTTCGGCGCCCGCTTCGATGCCTATAATGGCTGGGAGCGCGCCACCTGGTACGCGCAAGACGGCGACGACATCTCCGAGGAAGCGACGCTGACCTTCCGCCGCGACGGACCGTGGCAACACCGTGTGCGCGAGGAGTGCCTGGCGGTGCGCGACGCCGCCGGCATCCTCGACTTGCCGGGATTCTCGCGCTTCAACCTCGACGGCCCGGGCGCCGCCGAATGGCTAAGCCTGCAGGTCACCGGGCTGGTGCCGAAGCCCGGCCGCATCGGCCTCGTCTATTTCGCCGACGACAAGGGCCGCATCATCACCGAAATGTCCGTCGTGCGTCACGACGAGAATTTGATGACGCTGATCACCGCGGCGGTCGCGCAATGGCATGATTTCGAGTGGCTGAAATCGCGCATGCCCAAGGATGCGTCTTTCAGGCTGATCGACCGGACCGAGGAATTCTCTACCCAGATCCTGGCCGGACCCAACTCGAGGAAAATCCTCGCCGATATCTGCGAAGCCGACCTCGCTCTGCCGTGGCTGACGCATCAGGAAACGAAGATCGCCGGCCGCTGGGCGAAGCTTGTGCGTGTCTCCTTCGCCGGCGAACTCGGCTGGGAAATTCACACCAGGGTCGACGACACCGCCGCCATCTTCGACGTGGTCTGCGCGGCAGGACAGCAGCATGGACTGAAGCCGTTCGGCATGTATGCGCTGGATTCGCTGAGGCTCGAAAAGGGCTACCGCACCTGGAAGGGCGACCTGTCGACCGACTATTCGATCCTGCAGGGTGGGCTCGAGCGCTTTGTCAAATGGGATAAACCCGACTTCCGCGGCAAGGCGGCCTTGCTGAACGAGAAGCAGCAAGGCGTGAAGAAACGTTTCGTCACGCTGGTCGTCGAAAACCCCGGCGACTGCGACGCTCCCTACATGTCGACGCTGTGGCATGACGGCCAGATCGTTGGTGAGACGACGTCGGGCGGCTGGGGCCACCGCGTCGACAAGTCGATCGCGCTCGGCATGCTGCGCGCCGACCTGACCGAACCCGGCACGACCGTCGAGGTCGAAATCTTCGGCGAGCGTTTCCAGGCGGTCGTGCAGAAATATGAGCCTCTGTGGGATCCGAAGAACGAGAGGCTGCGCGCATGAAGAAGGTTATTCTCACCGATGGCGGAATGGGACAGGAACTGGTTCGCCGCAGCCAATCCGAGCCGACGCCGCTTTGGTCGGCCAGGGTCCTGATCGACGAGCCGGATCTGGTGCGCGACCTGCACGCGGAATTCATCCGTGCCGGTGCCCGGGTCATCACCATCAACACCTATTCGGCGACGCCCGAACGCCTGGCGCGCGAGGGCGCGGAAGACCTCTTCAAGCCGTTGCAGAAGCGCGGCATCGAATTGGCCAGGCAGGCTCGCGACGAGGCCGGCGACGCGGCGATCGCCGGCTGCCTGTCGCCGCTTTTCGGCAGCTACGCGCCGGCACTGACCATTTCCTTCGAGGAGACGCTCGACATCTACCGCCGCATCGTTGCCGAGCAAGCGGATAGCGTCGACCTGTTCCTGTGCGAAACCATGGCGTCCGCCGAGGAGGCGCGCGCGGCCGTCACCGCGGCGTCGGAAAGCGGCAAGCCGGTATGGGTGTCGTGGACGCTGGCCGATCACGGCAAACCGCGGCTGCGCAGCGGCGAGGCAATAGCCGCCGCGGCAAGCGCGCTCGACGGCCTCGCAGTCGCGGCGCGGTTGGTCAATTGCTGCCGGCCGGAAGCGATCGCCGCGGCCTTGCCCGAGCTGATCGACCTCGGCGGCCCGATCGGCGCCTATGCCAATGGCTTCACCTCTACCGAGGCACTCAAGCACGGCGGCACAGTCGATGTGCTGCATGCTCGTCACGACCTCGGCCCGGATGCCTATGCCGATCAGGCGATCGGCTGGGTGGAGGCTGGCGCCAGCATCGTTGGCGGCTGCTGCGAAGTCGGACCGCCGCATATCGCCGCTCTGCGCGACCGGCTCGAACACGCCGGCTACGAAATTTCAGGAGTTTTGCATGCCTAGACCATCATCGCGCATTTCCGGCATCGTGCCTTCGGGCAAGGACGGCTGGGAAGTCCATTTCGCCGCCTGGACGCGCAAGGAGGCCGGCGAAGACATCATCATGCTGTCGGTCGGCGATCACGACTTCGACACACCTTCGCAAACGATCGAAGCCTGCGTGACCGCGGTTCGCGGCAGCAATCATCACTACACCCCGCTTCCCGGCCTGCCGCGCCTGCGCAAGGCGATGGCGGCAGCCTCGAGCGCCTGCACCGGCGTCGAGACGTCGCCGGATCAGGTCATCGCCACGCCGGGCGGCCAGGCCGCACTCTACGCGGCCGTGCAGGGCGTGCTCGACCAGGGCGACCACGCCATCGTCGTGGCGCCCTATTACGCCACCTATCCCAACACGTTCAGCGCCGCCGGTGCCAGTTTCACCGTCGTCGAAACGCCCGCCGAAGACGGCTTCCAACCGCGTGCCGAGACGATCCGCGCGGCGCTACGACCGAACACGCGCGCCATCCTTATCAACACGCCGAACAACCCGACCGGTGCTGTCTATTCGCGCGAGCGGCTGGAGCAACTTGCCGAGATTTGCCGGGAGCACGACCTCTGGCTGCTGTCGGACGAAGTCTATTGGACATTGGGTGGCGGCGAACATGTCTCGCCGCGCTCGCTGCCAGGGATGGCCGAGCGTACGCTGGTGATCAATTCCATGTCCAAGAGCCACGGCATGACCGGCTGGCGCATGGGCTGGCTGACTGGTCCGGAGGCGATGATCACACTGCTGATCAACCTCAACCTGGTGACGACCTATGGCTTGCCGGCCTTCATCTCGATCGCCTGCGCCGAGGCACTGGAGAATCGTTACGGCGTCAAGGAGATCGCCGAGCGCTACGCCGCGCGCCGCACCGTCCTGCTCGATGCGGTGCGTGGCATGAACGATGTCACCGTGCGCGGTTCGGAGGGCGGCATGTATGTCATGCTCGACATCTCAGCCGTCGAACCGGACGACGAGAAATTCGCCTGGGCCTTGCTCGACAAGGAAAAGGTTGGCGTGATGCCCGGCTCCAGCTTCGGTGAGGCGGCCGCCGGGCACATTCGCATCAGCCTCTGCCAGCCGGAGCCCGTGCTGCAAGAAGCAGCGCTTCGGCTGCGCCGTTTCGCTTCCAGCTATCGTCGCGAGGCCGCATGACCGCCAAGGCCATCCCTGCCAAAGCCCGCGCCGTCATCATCGGCGGCGGCGTCTCCGGCTGTTCGGTCGCCTATCACCTGGCCAAACTCGGCTGGACCGACATCGTGCTCCTGGAACGCAAGCAGCTGACATCGGGCACGACGTGGCACGCCGCCGGCCTGATCGGCCAGTTGCGCGGTTCGCAGAACATGACCCGGCTGGCGAAATATTCAGCCGACCTCTACGCCAAGCTGGAAGCCGAGACCGAAGTCGGCACCGGCATGCGCCAGGTCGGCTCCATCACCGTGGCGCTGACCGAGGAGCGCAAACACGAGGTCTATCGGCAAGCGTCGCTGGCGCGCGCCTTCGATGTCGATGTCCGCGAGATTTCACCCAATGAAGTCAGTGAGATGTACCCGCATCTCAATGTCTCGGACGTCGTCGGCGCCGTGCATCTGCCGCTCGACGGCCAGTGCGACCCCGCCAACATCGCCATGGCCCTGGCCAAGGGCGCGCGCCAGCGCGGTGCCACCATCGTCGAGAATGTGAAGGTCACCAAGGTCCACACCAAGGCCGGTCGCGTCACCGGCGTGTCCTGGGCGCAAGGCGAAGAACAAGGCACCATCGAAGCCGACATCGTCGTCAACTGCGCCGGCATGTGGGCGCGCGAACTGGGCGCCCAGAACGGCGTCACCATTCCGCTGCATGCCTGCGAACATTTTTATCTCGTCACCGAACCGATCCCCGGTCTGGGCCGGCTGCCGGTGCTGCGCGTGCCCGACGAATGCGCCTACTACAAGGAGGACGCCGGCAAGATGATGCTCGGCGCCTTCGAGCCGGTGGCAAAGCCTTGGGGCATGGATGGCATCCGCGAGGATTTCTGCTTCGACCAGTTGCCGGAGGACATGGAGCATTTCGAGCCGATCCTCGAAATGGGCGTCAACCGCATGCCGATGCTGGCGACCGCCGGCATTCACACCTTCTTCAACGGTCCCGAGAGTTTTACGCCCGACGACCGCTACTATCTCGGCGAGGCGCCGGAGCTGTCCGGCTACTGGATGGCGACCGGCTACAATTCGATCGGCATCGTCTCCTCCGGCGGCGCCGGCATGGCGCTGGCGCAGTGGATCAATGACGGCGAAGCCCCCTTCGACCTGTGGGAAGTCGACATCCGTCGCGCCCAACCGTTCCAGAAGAACCGCCGTTACCTCCGGGAGCGCGTCTCCGAAACGCTCGGTCTGCTCTATGCCGACCATTTCCCTTACCGACAGATGGCGACGTCGCGCAATGTCAGGCGTTCGCCCCTGCACGAGCATTTGAAAGCGCGTGGCGCTGTCTTCGGCGAAGTCGCCGGCTGGGAGCGCGCCAACTGGTTCGCCCGCGAGGGCCAGGAGCGCGAATACCGCTATTCCTGGAAGCGCCAGAACTGGTTCGATAACCAGCGCGAAGAACATCTCGCGGTCAGGAACAAGGTCGGCCTGTTCGACATGACCTCGTTCGGCAAGATCCGTGTCGAGGGCCGCGATGCCTGCGCCTTCCTGCAAAGGCTCTGCGCCAACGACTTGGACGTGGCGCCGGGCAAGATCGTCTACACTCAGATGCTCAACCAGCGCGGCGGTATCGAGAGCGACCTGACGGTCTCGCGGCTGTCGGAAACGGCCTTCTTCCTCGTCGTCCCAGGTGCAACACTGCAGCGCGACCTCGCCTGGCTGAGAAAACACCACACCGACGAATTCGTCGTCATCACGGATATCACCGCTGCCGAAGCCGTGCTCTGCCTGATGGGACCGGATGCGCGAAAGCTGATTCAGAAGGTGAGTCCCAACGATTTCTCCAACGAAACCAACCCGTTCGGCACGTTCCAGGAGATCGAGATCGGCATGGGCCTGGCCCGCGCCCACCGCGTCACCTATGTCGGCGAGCTCGGCTGGGAACTCTATGTCTCGACCGATCAGGCAGCCCATGTGTTCGAAGCGATCGAAGAGGCAGGAGCGGATGTCGACCTGAAACTCTGCGGCCTGCACACGCTGGATTCCTGCCGCATCGAAAAAGCCTTTCGGCATTTCGGCCACGACATCACCGATGAGGACAACGTGCTGGAAGCCGGCCTTGGCTTCGCCGTCAAAACGGCCAAGGGCGACTTCATTGGGCGTAATGCCGTGCTGCGCAAGAAGGAAGCCGGACTGAGCCGTAGGCTGGTCCAGTTCCGCCTGAAAGACCCGCAACCCCTGCTCTTCCACAACGAGGCGATCCTGCGCGACGGCGAGATCGTCGGTCCGATCACATCAGGCAATTACGGCCATCATCTCGGCGGCGCCGTCGGACTGGGCTATATCAAGTGCCAGGGCGAGAGCGAGGCGGATGTGCTGGCCTCGTCCTACGAGATCGAGATCGCCGGCGAGCGTTTTGCGGCGGAAGCATCGCTGAAGCCGATGTACGACCCGAAGTCGGAGCGGATCAGGATGTAGCGCCTCTTACCCTCCCCCTTGTGGGGAGGGTCGGCTCGCAGTCGGAGCGGAGCGGAGATTGCGGGACGGGGTGGGGGATAGCGCCCTACGAAACCCCCACCCCGCTTCGCAAAAGCCGCTTTGCGGCATTTGCTGCGCGACCCTCCCCACAAGGGGGAGGGTTAAAGACTCAAAACCGCTCCAGCTTCGCTCGCACTTTCGCCAGAAACGCCGCCCTTGTCCGCGGCGTCGAGGAATCCATCAGATAGTGCGCCAGGAAAAAGGTCCGGCAACGCGTGGCGCACAGCGCCCGCATGCCGCGCAAAAGGGTCTTGCGTCCGGGCTGGCCGACGACGACGCTCCACCAGGTCGGCGCCCCGCAGGTGGTGATGACGCCGATCTTGGTCACATGCGTCATCAGCGACTTGATCCGCCCCTTGCCCGCCGGCAGCTTGAAGGCGACGTCCGTCGCCCACACCCGGTCGAGCCAGCCCTTCAGCATCGCCGGCAGCCCGTACCACCAGGTCGGATAGACGAACAGGATCGCTTCGGCCCAGTTGAGCAGCTCGAAATGCGGCCTCAGCGCCGGGTCCTGCGGCGCCTGATCATTGTAGGAGCGCCGCTCGTCGCAATTCATCACCGGATCGAATTTCTCGGCATAGAGGTCGAGCAGCCGCACCTCCCAGCCTCTTCGCGTCAGCACGTCCACGGCGGTATCGCGGATTGCGGCGCAGAAGCTATCGGGCACCGGATGGCAGTAGACCACCAGCGCGCGCATCAGAAGGCGTCCATGCTGGCTGCGACCCTTGCCACGAAGGCCTTGCGCGTGCCGTCGGTAGACAGGTTCATTGCATAGTGCGCGAGATAGCTCACCGGCGCACCCGGTTTTACGGTGGCGCGCAGCATACGCTTGATCAATTTGCGCGGCGGATCGCCCATCAGCAAGGCGCGGAACCGACTGCCGCCATAGGTGGTCACCGCTGCGACCTTACGGATGTTGTGCAGCGACGGCTGCACCTTGCCGTTGACGAGCTTGAACGACACGCCCGGCAAGAAGACGCGATCGAAGAAGCCTTTGAGGATCGCCGGAAAGCCGTAGTTCCAGACTGGATAGGAAAGCACCAGCGCATCGGCGCGCAGCAGGCGTTCGACATAGGAAGCCACCGCATCGGAGGTGCCGCGCTGGTTGTGATAGTCCAGCCTTTCCTTGCGCGTCAGCCGCGGATCGAAATCCTCGGCATAGAGATCGCAGTCGTCGACCGTATGGCCCGCCGCCGTCAACCGCTCGACGATCATCCGGTGCAGGCCGGCATTGAAGCTGGTCTCGACAGGATGGGCGTAGAGGACAAGGATGTTCACAGGGGAATATCCCCTAGGGTGTTCAAGCGCAAACCTGTCCTCATCACACTCTTTGCAGCCCCTTGAACAAAAAAGTCCGGCCCGACCGATAATCGTAATCCGGGTTCTCCCAGGCGATCATCTTGCCGGGATTGAGCAACCCTCGAGGATCAGTCTCCCGCTTGAAGGCAAGCTGCACCGCGTCGGTCTGCTTCATGCCGCCCTCTTCCAGCGTATAGCGGTGCGGGTTGAAGATCGGGCAGCCATTCTCCTCATGCAGGCGCACGATCTCGTCGAGCCGCGCTTCGGTGGTGAACTTGACCAGCGGCAGACCGAAGCAGGTGATGTTGCCGTCCAGCCGCACGAATTCGAGATGCGAAAAAACCTCCCCCGGAAACATCGCGTCCATCTTCTCGACCAGCGCCAACTGGTTGGGAAAAGGATAAAGCGATTGCAGATAGGTGATCGAAGGATCGACGCGCAGCGCCCTGAGCGTCGTGTGGTTCCAGGCCAGCTCATAGGCCGGCGGCAGGCTTTTTTTCTCGTCCGGCGTTGCCGTGGCCGCATTGAAGATCACCTCGCCACCGGCACGGCGGGTGAAGGCCAGGAAGGCATCCAGCCCATGCTGCGCCACCATGACGACGCAGATGCTTTGTCCCTCTTTCAGGAATTTCTGGTGCCGCTTGAAATAGAGTTGCGGCACGGGTGCCGCTATCGGCGTGATGAGCTTGGTCAGGATGCCGTCCTGGCACGCCAGCGCATTGCCGTAGCGCGCCGCATCCATGAAACGGTCGAAACCGATGATGACGTCGACCCAGTCGTAGGCAGCCGTCAGCGGCATTTCGACTTCGGTGATAATGCCGTTGGTGCCATAGGCGTGTGTGACCTTGTGCAGATCCTCACCGGTGAGCTCGAGCGCTTTCGGTTCTGCCTCCATGGTCACCACGCGCAGTCGAAGCACGTTGCCGAAGTCGCGCAGGCCACCGAAATTGATCGAGCCGACACCACCCGAGCCGCCGGCGATGAAGCCGCCGATCGAGGCCGTGTTGTAGGTGGACGGCGACAGCCGCAACTCCTGCCCGGAATGCGCCCGCGTTGCCTTGTCGATATCGGCCAGAATGGCACCGGGACCTGTCACCACGCGCCCCGGCGCGATCGATTTGATCTCGTTCATTTCGGCAAGGTTGAGCACCACGCCGCCCGAAAGCGGCATCGCCTGGCCGTAATTGCCGGTGCCGCTGCCGCGCGGTGTCACCGGCACACCATGCCGGTGACAGGCGGCAAGCACGCGGACCAGTTCGGCCTCGTTCTTCGGCGTCACGATCAAATCGCCAGTGACATGATCGAGCTGCTGCTTCAGCACCGGGCTGTACCAATAGAAATCGCGGCTCTTCTGCTGGACGATGGCCGGATTGTCGTCGACCTTCAGGCCTTCGAGATCGCGTTTGAGCGCCGAAACGTCCATCATTCCACCATCAGTTCATCGAGTTCGGCGTAGTCGGGCAATTGCCGGTCGATCGCCTTGCCGCCGCGCACGACGATGCGATCCGATTCGGGCCGCGACAGCAATTCCGTCCAGCTTCGACCTTTGAACACGATGAAATCGGCATCGCCGCCGGCGGCAAGCGTGCCGACGCCATCGAGCCGCATCACTTTGGCCGGCGTCGCGGTGACAGCTTGCGGCCAGTCGGCAACCGGGTGATCGAAATGCAGGATGCGTGTCGCCATGCGGTAGACCTCCAGCATGTCGAGATCGCCATAGGCATAGAACGGATCGCGCGTGTTGTCGGAAGCGACCGCGACCGGAATACCCCTCGCCTTCATCTCGTGCAGCAGCGTCACGCCACGCCAGCGCGGCGTGGTGCCATCGCCGCGCCGGTCCTGCAAATAGAGATTGCACATCGGCAGCGAGACGACGGCGAGCCCGGCTTTCGCCACCTTGTCCAGCGTGTCGAGCACATCGAGGTCGGGCTGGCGCGCCAGCGAACAGCAATGGCCGACAAGGATATTGCCTTCGAAGCCGTTCCAGAGAGCGGCCTCGGCGATCTTCTTCAGCGATATGGCGGCAATATCGTCGGTCTCGTCGGCATGGAAATCGAGATCGAGGCCATGCTTGATGGCCTGCGCGAAGACATGGTCGAGCAGTTCTTCGAGGTCCGGCACCATATAGGTGACGACACCGAGCACGCCCTTCGCGGCCGCAACCCGTTTTGCCAGCCTGTCGAACCATTTTTTGTCGCGCACCCCCTCGATGCCAAGCAGGCAGGCGCCTTGCAATTCGATGCGGCCACGCCAGGCCTCGCGCATCGTCTCGAACACCGGCCAGGAGATCTCCTCCTGCGGTGCAACGCTGTCAATGTGGGTGCGCAGCACCTTGGTGCCATGCGCGTAGGCCGAGCGCAGCGAAAAATCCATGCGGCGCGCCACGTCCTCGGCGCTCCAGCGTGCCACACGATCGGCGCCGGCGGCATTCAGCGCGCCCATGAAGGTGCCGTCGGGATTGGGCTTTCGCGGCCAGATATGGCCCTTGTCGATATGCGTGTGGCAGTCGACGAAACACGGCAGCACGATGCGGCCGCCAAGATCGATGGTACCGGCCAACACTTCTGCACGACGATGCGCGGCAATGCCGGCGATCTTGCCGTCGGCCACAGTGATGTCGGCAAGCGCGAAGCCATCGCCATCAAAGGCAGCGCCAAGGCCCGGTGTCAGGGACGCGTGAAGCCGGACGTTGGCGAGCCGGTATGATCCTGTGTTGGGAATCAAGACCCTAGCGCTCCTGCTTCAGTGCGCTTTCGTGCCAGCGCCGCAAAATAAGATGCGAAATCAGCGACAGCACGAGGAAGATCAGGATGCCGGTGAGCGAGATCAAGAACAGCGCCGCGAACAGCCGCGGCGCGTTGAGCCGGTAGCCGGCCTCGATGATGCGCGAGGCAAGACCAGACGACTGGCCGGTGGTGCCGGCGACGAATTCTGCCACCACGGCGCCGATCAGCGACAGGCCACCGGCGATCTTCAAGCCACCGAGGAAATAGGGCATCGCCGCCGGCAGCCTGAGATAGCGCAACTGCTGCCAGCGCGTCGCACCATTGAGCTTGAACATGTCGCGCAGATTGCGGTCGACGGAGTTGAGACCGAGCGTGGTGTTGGACAGGATCGGGAAGAAGGCGACGATCCAGGCGCATAGCAATAGCTTGGTCGTCTGGTCGTTCACATAGATGTTGATCAGCGGAAAGATCGCCACGATCGGCGTCACTTGCAGCACGATCGCGAACGGGAAGAACGACATCTCGACCCATTTCGACTGCGCGAACAGCACCGCCAGCCCGACCCCGCCGATGACGGCCAAAGCCAGGCTGAGGAAGGTGATGCGCAAGGTGACCAGCAGCGAGGAGAACAGCAGGCCGGCGTCGTTATAGAGCGTCCACAGAACCACGCCGGGACGCGGCAGGATGTACTGCGGAATCTGGTTCCATACGCAGATGCGGTCCCACAGCCAGATCGCCAGGATCATGATCGCCAGCGGCAGCACCCAGCGGCCGATCCGCTCGAAGCGTTCCTGGCGCACCCGGCGTGCTTCCTCGGGGTCGAGTTCGAGCACCCGCTCGTCAATGGCCGTCATGGTGTGTGCCTGCTGTTGAGTTGATGGCCTTGACCAGCACATCGGAGGCCTGACGGCACAGTGCCGCATAGTCGGGCGAGGTGCGAAACGCCTCGTCGCGCGGATAGCTGGCCTCGATCGCGAGTTCGTCGAACACCCTGCCCGGCCGTGCTGCCATGAGGACGACGCGGTTGGAGAGAAAGACGCTTTCGAAGACGCTGTGGGTGACGAACACGACGGTGAAGCGCTCGTCTTGCCACAGTTCCAGCAGATCGTTGTTGAGCTTGAAGCGGGTGATCTCGTCGAGTGCGGCGAACGGCTCGTCCATCAGCAGAACGCGCGGCTTGGTCACCATGGCGCGTGCAATCGAGACGCGCATCTTCATGCCGCCGGACAGTTCGCGCGGCACCGCGTCCTCGAAACCGGTCAGGTGCACCCGCGCCAGCATTTCCGTCACCACTGGCGTGGCCTTGGCACGGCTGATGCCCTTCAGCCGAAGCGGCAGCCAGACATTGTCGAAGACGTTGGCCCAGGGCAAAAGCGTCGGCTCCTGGAAGACGAAGCCGATGTTCGAGCGGTCGAGCGCGCCGCCGCCGCGCCAATCGAGCACGCCGGAGGTCGGCGTCGACAGGCCGGCGATCAGCCGCAGCGCCGTCGACTTGCCGCAGCCCGACGGCCCGAGCAGGCTGAGGAAATCGCCTTCCCTGATCGTCAGGTCGACATCGCTCAGCGCCGTCACGCCGTTGGAAAACACCTTGCCGACGCCACGCAGCGCCAGAAGCGTCGGGGCTGTACCCGACGCATACGGCGCTGGCGCCACTTTTTCCTGCATCATGCCGGGACGGCCTAGTTCTTCAGCTCGAGCCCGACGCCCTTGTTGACGAAGGTCAGCGTGTAGGCCTTCTTGATGTCGATGCCGGCTGGCGTGACCTTGGCCTTGACCATCTTGTCGTAGAAGCTCTGGACCCGCGCGTCGGTCATTGCGCCGATGCCAAGCTTTTCCGTGTCGCCGGAATCGGCCAGGCCGAACTTCTTCATCTGCTCGATCGAGAACGCGATCTGGTCGTCGCTCATGTCGGGATTGTCTTTCTTGATCATGTCGTTGGCGGCCTTGTTGTCGCCGTAGAGATATTTGTACCAGCCCTTGGCCGAGCCATCGACGAAGCACTGGATCACCTCCGGCTTCTTGTCGATCGTGTCCTGCATCACTTCGATCGTCGTCGAGTAGGTATCCCAGCCATAGTCGGCAAGCAGGAACTGGTTCGGCACGAAGCCGCCTTCCTTCTTGACCGCGAACGGCTCGGAGGTGACGTAGCCCTGCTGGATCGACTTCTTGTTGGCGAGGAATGGAGCGGTGTTGTAGGTGTAGGGCGCGCGCTTCGAGGCGTCGAAGCCGAGCTCGATGACCATCCACTGGAAGAAGGTCTGCACGCCCTCGTCGCCCAATATGTACTGCTCGGCGTTCTTCAAATCCTCCCATTTGTCGAGCCCCTCGCCGGGGTGGGACATGATGACCTGCGGATCCTTCTGGAAGTCCGCTGCCACCACGCGCATCGGAATGCCTTGCTGGACGGCATCGAAAGCCGACAGCAGATTGCCGCCCATGTAGAAATCGATCTTGCCGGCCAGCAGCATCGGCCGGCCGCTGACCTGCGGACCGCCCTGCATGATGGTGACGTCGAGGCCGCAGGCGGCATAGGTGCCGTCCGCCACGGCCTGATAATATCCGCCATGTTCCGGCTCGGCCAACCAGTTGGTGCCGAAGGTGACTTTTTCATTCGCAGCGGCACTCAGCGTGCCGGCTGCAAGCAGAGCCACCACCGCCGCCGAAATCTTCTGTTTTCCGTACATCGACACCACCCTTTGTTTGCTCTGGCGCGCCACGCGCCAGGCTCGACACCAAAGATTCAAGAAGCAAGACATATGCCACCAGCCCCCCGCGCCGGGACCGCCCGCTTGCACCACAGCCATCTGCGAAAGCCGGACAAGGTCGTGCTGCACCAGAGGCATCGTGCCTATTTTTTGAACGCCTGTCCACAATCGCCCCGGGAACATGCACCGCCATCTTGAAGGTGTGACGGGTCAGGCCTTAGGCTGGCGGCATCCAGGAGATTGCCATGTTCAAATTCCACACCCCGAAGTCGATCAAGCCGCCCTTTGCCCGCTACAGCCATGGCGTCGAAGTGCCGGCCGGCAAGCGGTTGGTACTGTGCTCGGGCCAGGTTGCCATTACGGCGGACGACGAGATCCCGGAAGACGCCGGGGCACAGGCCGAGCTCTGTTTCCGCAACATCGAAGCGGTGCTCGGCGAGGCCGGACTGGGTCTCGGGGACATCGTGCGCATCAACGCCTATGTCACCGACCGCGCACATCTGCGGCCCTACATGGATGTCCGCGACCGGCTGTTTTCGAACCCCGCGCCGGCCTCGACGCTGATGATCGTCTCCGGATTCGCGCGGCCCGAATTCAAGGTCGAGGTAGAAGCGATCGCGGCGGGGTGATCGACAGGCCGTCCTTCCCGCGCTAGGTCTGACTCATCCATTGAAGAGGCGTGGCATGACCGTTGCAAAAAGACGCGTGTGGTGGGGCGACTACCGGACCACCGAATACGCCTCGATCGATCCGGAGGCGACGATCGCCGTGCTGCCGCTGGCGGCGATCGAGCAGCATGGACCGCATCTGCCGGTTTCGACCGACAGCTCGATCATGAACGGCATGCTCGACACGGTCATTTCGCGCCTGCCCGACGATCTCGACATCCGCATCCTGCCGGTGCAGGCGGTGGGCAAGTCGAACGAGCATCTTCACGCGCCGGGCACCCTCACGTTGCCGGCAACGACATTGGTCGATGCCTGGACTGAGCTTGGCCTGTCGATCGCGCGCGCCGGCGTACGCAAGCTGATCGTCGTCAATTCGCATGGCGGCAACGAAGAGATCATGGGCATCGTCACGCGCGAATTGCGCGTGCGCGAGAAGATGCTGGCGGTGAAGACCAGCTGGCAGCGTTTCGGCCGCCCGGCCGGCATGTACACCGAACTCGAGGACCGCCACGGCATCCATGGCGGCGATGTCGAGACCTCGCTGATGCTGCATTTCAGGCCGGACCTTGTCGACATGGGCAAGGCCGACAATTTCGTTTCCAATGTCGCCAAGGCCGAGAAGGAATTCTCGCTGCTGCGCCACACCGGCACCCACGCCTTCGCCTGGATCGCTGGGGATCTCAACCCGAACGGCGTGGTCGGCGACGCCAGCATCGCGACATCGGAAAAAGGCCGGCTGACGGCAGAATATCAGGCCGATGGTTTCATCAGCCTGCTGCGGGATGTGCGCAAGGCGAAACTCGCCGACTGGCTGTAATAGCATAGTTGCTCGGTACAGATATTCTGACCGTGCAATGGCACATCGCGCCCTCCGAGGTTAGCCGAGCCTTTCTCCTTCGTCATCCTGGGGCGGAGCAAGGAGCGAAGCGACGCGGCGCAGACCCCGAGATCCATGCCGCGACCTGGGAGCGCCGCAGCCGTGCAGAATTCTGCTCCGCTGCGTTCTTCGGCCGCTGTCACGGCATGGATCCTCGGGTCTCCGCGACGGAGCTTCGCTCCTGTTCCGCCCGTGGATGACGAAGGCGGGATGGTTTTGGCTAATTTTCAACGGTCGTATCAGTCCACTCAAGCGAACGATGGATGGTGCCTGACGGCCAAGTTGGAGTCGGTCAAAATCACCGAATCGAGGGACTACGCATCTATCTTGAGCGCGAAAGGCGTGCCTTCAAAGGCATCCGCACCACGCCCGATCGATTCGATCGCCTCGACCATGCGGCCGTTGCGATCAAGCAGCGTGTCGGCCACCGCAATCAGTCGTGGATTGGGTGTCGCCGATGGGGATAGCGCCCGCAGCGTCCGAGCCAGTTCGGCCTCGTCGCGTTTCGGCGCCAGTGCTGCCGCGATAATGTAGGCAGAGGCGGTCGAGCGGCTGATGCCGGCGTAGCAATGCACGACCATCGGCCTTGCCCGGTCCCATCGGCGCGCGAAATCGAGCAGGTTGCGGACATGATCCTCGCCCGGCATGGTCATGCCGTCTTGCGCCACCGCAATGTCGTGCATGACCAGATGCAGATGGTTTTCCCTAGAGATCGAGGCCGGCCGGACCACCTCCGTTCCGGCGGCAAGCAGCGACAGCATGCGGTCGGCGCCGGTCCTGGCCACCGTTTCCTCGATCTTTGCCAGCGAGCAGACATGGATCATTGTTTTGAATCCTTCAATTGATCCTGGCGCCGCGCCGCCCAATCGGCAAGGGCGGATTCGAGCCGCCGCCATTCATCCTGACTCCCCGGTAGGCCGGCGCGCAGGACATGCGGCCGGTCGGCGAAATGCCGAAGCAGGATGCCGCGCTCGCCAAGGGCTGCAAAAAGGTCGGCGGCATCCGGCAGACGAAGGAAACGGTACAGTGTGGTGCCGCCCGCGACAGGAATGCCGAAGCGGCTGAACAATGCATCGAGCCGCGCCGATGCTTCCGCAAGGAATGCCCGCATCGCGTCCTGCCAGCCGATATCGGCAAGCGCGCGGATGCCGTATTCCAGCGCCGGGCCGGCGACGGCCCATGGCCCGAACTGCGTCTCCAGCCGTTCGACCGTCGCCGAATCGGAAAGTGCGAACCCGAGCCGCAGCCCGGCCAGGCCGAAAAACTTGCCGAACGAACGCAAGACGACGATACCACCCTGCCCGACATCGCCAGCAAGGCTATGTTCGCGCGGGCCGACATCCATGAACGCCTCGTCGACGACCAGCAGCCCGCCCCTGGCGCGCAGTCCGGCGGCCAGCGCCAGCAAACGGTCGCGCTCGATGATGCGTCCATCCGGATTGTTCGGATTGACGACAATGGCAAGGTCGGCGTCCGCCAGCGCTTCGAAATCGTTGACCTCCACCACCTTGTGCCCGGTGATCGCCGCAGCGCGGGCATGTTCGGCATAGGTCGGCCCCAGCACCAGCGCCTTGCCGGGCGCGATCAGCGATGCGACGCGCGGCAACAGGATCTGCGTGCCCGGTGCCGCCGCGACATTGGCTGGCGACGGCGCGCCATAGGTGCTGGCCGCGATCTCTACCAAGTCACGCGTGCGCGCGGCCTCCGGCAATCGCGACAGCGAGGTGGCGGGCAGGTCGAAAAGCGGGTAGGAGTGCGGATTGATACCGGTCGAGAGGTCGACGAAAGGCCGCGAAGCGTTGGGGAAAAGCGCCCTCGCCCGGCCAAGACTTCCACCATGGTCCACCGCTCCTTCAAGAAGCTTCATGTCAGTCCTGATCGCTTTCCTGTCATTAGCCGTCGAATTCGCCCTCGGTTACCCCGACTGGCTGTTTCGCGCCATCGGCCATCCGGTGACGTGGTTCGGCAGGCTGATATCCTTTCTCGACCTCAGGCTCAACCACGCCACTGATCCCGACGCACTGCGTCGCAAGCGCGGTGTCCAGGCGCTTCTGGTCATCGTGCTGGTACCGGCGATAATCGGCCTCGGCATGCAGATCCTGCTCTGGTTCGTTCCCATGGGGCTCATCATCACTGCCCTTCTGGCAACCTCGCTTCTGTCGCAGAAGAGCCTTTACGAGCATGTCGAGGCGGTGGCCGACGCGCTCGACACCGGAGGCCTCGCTTTGGGCCGCGTTGCCGTCTCGCGCATCGTCGGCCGTGACCCCGAAACGCTGGACAGCGCCGGTGTCAGCCGCGCTGCGATCGAGAGTCTGGCCGAGAATTTTTCCGACGGCATCGTCGCTCCCGCCTTCTGGACCGGAATCGGCGGCCTCGCCGGCGGCGCTGCCTACAAGGCCGCCAACACCGCCGATTCGATGATCGGTCACCGCACCCCGCGCCACGAAGCGTTCGGCTGGGCGGCGGCGCGCTTCGACGATTGGATCAACCTGCCGGCGTCACGGCTGACGGCAGCGCTGATCGTGCTGGCGGCGTTCCTGGTCAAAGGCGCCGATCCCCGCGGTGCCTGGCACGCGGTGTGGCGCGACGCGAAAAAGCACCGCTCGCCCAATGCCGGCTGGCCGGAGGCGGCGATGGCCGGCGCGCTTGGTCTCGCACTCGCCGGGCCGCGCAGCTACGGCGGCGTCTTGGTCGATGACGTCTTCATAGGTGGAGGCGGACGGCGCGAAGCCGACAGCACCGACATAAGGCAGGCGCTGAAACTCTATCGCGTCGCCGACACCCTCCTGATCGCGCTGTTCGGGCTGGTTTCGATCATTGTCATTATGGTGTGATCTACTTCACCCTCCCCCTTGTAGGCCCTTGTAGGGGTGATGCGTGTCCAGCCGAAGGCTGGCGAAAAGCCAACGATTTGGCTTTTCGAACGCCGAACGCCCGGAGCCATAGCGGAGGACA
The DNA here is from genome assembly GCF_040317725.1 of Mesorhizobium sp. M1396. Lineage (NCBI taxonomy): Bacteria > Pseudomonadati > Pseudomonadota > Alphaproteobacteria > Hyphomicrobiales > Phyllobacteriaceae > Mesorhizobium > Mesorhizobium sp. M1396. The sequence goes on from NZ_JAMYLA010000006.1 coordinate 155,562, forward strand.
GTCGTGCAGACCGGGTCCCCGCTGCCTGCGGCAGCGTCCCGGCGTTCGCCGGCCTTTCAGCGCGCCACCGGCGCGCTGAATTCGCTGACGCGAACCGGCTGCTCACCCCCACAACGGGGAGGGTAAGAAAGGATCAGAACTCAATTCCCTGCTGCGCCTTAACGCCCGCGGAAAAATGATGCTTGGTCACGCCCATCTCGGTGACGAGATCGGCCGCCTCGACCAGCGCCGGCTTGGCATTGCGGCCGGTGACGACGACATGCAGGCCCTCGCGCCGGGCTTTCAGCGTCGCAACCACCTTATCGAGATCGAGATAATCATAGCGCAGCGCGATATTCAGCTCGTCGAGCACCAGCAGGCTGATCGACGGGTCGGTCATCAGTTCGAGCACCTTGGTCCATGCCGCTTCGGCCGCGGCGATGTCGCGCTTCAGATCCTGCGTTTCCCAGGTGAAGCCCTCGCCCATCGCGTGCCAGACGACGCGATCGCCGAAGACGGCGAAGGCGTCCTTCTCGCCGGTATGCCATTTGCCCTTGATGAACTGGACGACGCCGACGCGCTTGCCGTAGCCGAGCATCCGCAGCGCCAGGCCGAAGGCGGCCGTGGTCTTGCCCTTGCCCGGGCCGGTGTTGACGATCAGCAGCCCCTTCTCGACCGTCTTGCTCGCCACCTCGGCATCCTGCACCGCCTTGCGCTTGGCCATTTTGGCGCGGTGGCGTTCTTCGTCCCTATTGTCGATGTCGGTCATGTCACTTCACCTTGAGCGGAAGTCCCGCCACCATCAGCAGCACCGTATCGGCGATAGCGGCCACCTGCTGGTTGAGGCGGCCGGCGGCATCGCGAAAGCGGCGCGCCAATGCATTGTCCGGCACGATACCCTGGCCAACTTCATTGGAGACCACGAACCAGGACCCGCGCGGCCGCGACAGCACGTCCGCCAGCCGACGGCATTCAAGCTCGAGATCGTGATCGGCCAGCATATGGTTGGTCAGCCACAGCGTCAGGCAGTCGACAAGCACCGGCTGGTCGTCCGGCAAGGCCTTGAGCGCACCGGCGAGATCGAGCGGTGCGTAGATGGTCGTCCAGCCTTCGCCGCGCCGCGAGCGGTGCAGCGCGATGCGCTCGCGCATCTCGTCATCATAGGCCTGCGCCGTGGCGATATAGGCCCATGGCGAGGGAACGCCCGCCCCCTGTATTGGGGGGGGCGCGCTCTGCCGGGCGCCCCCACCACCGATGATGAAGGTCAGCTTGCTGTCAGGCAAAGCTGTCGCGCAAGTTGGTCGCCGCACCGGTGAAGCGTCCGCGCACCACGCCGACCACCGCGCCGAGCACCAGCCAGAACACCAGATTGGTCAGCGTCACCGCCACCACGAATTGGTGATGCAGGCCTTCCGGGATCAGCGTCTCGAAACTGTCGGGCTGCGGTGCTCCGACAATATGCGGTGCGACGATCAAGGCCACGGCCAGGATCGCCAGCGGCAGCGACTTGCGGAAGGCGATCAGGCCAAGCCCGATGGCGGTCGCCACCACGGTTGCCGTCCACCAGATCTGGCGCTGGGTGAGGTCGGCCGCAGGCATGGCCGGCAGTTCCGGCGGCAGGCCAAGACCCGGCGCCAGCGTGAAAACGGCAAAGCCGGCCAAGCCCCAGAATACGCCTTGACGCCAACCACCGATGCCGCCGGCGAATTCGGAGACCGCAACCAGGATCAGTGCGAAACCGATGCCGGTGACGATGTTGGCAAGCACGCTGAAGGCAAAACGCTCGAAACCGTCCGCCGGCGCCCAACCCTCGTCTCCCGCCGGAGCAATCGCTTCCACCGGGGCCGGCGCCGCAGTGCTCATGGCGGTGGTATCCGTTGCGGCCGGTGCGGCGGCATGGTCGTGGCTGTGGCCACCGCCAGCCTGTTCGTAGACTTCCGCCTTCAGGATAAGCGGCACAGTGGCGTAGGCCTGCATGCAGGCGAGAACGACACCGGCCACGAGCCCTGCGATCGCCGCGATGAATACGACGTTGCGAAACAGGTTCATGATGTCAGATCCTCGTCAGTGGCAGGGAAACGCCATCGAATGGCGATAGTCGTGAGCCGCATTGTGGACCGCATCGATATGCGAGAAGCCGACAAAGCCCATCACGAAGATGCCGAGAAACGCAGCAAGAGCGAGTTGCATGAAGCGCGACTGCGAGGAGACGGAGGCGCCGAGGGAGACGGAAGCGGTAGTCATATCTTGTCCTTTCGCCCTCCACCCGAGGGCATCGAAGTCAGTTTCCTGTCGCCGGCAGGTCTCCTGGCTCGCGGATCAGCGCCCTTCCCCACCTTCCCGAAGAAAAATCTTCAGTGGCATATGGAGAGGACTACCGCACACAGTTGCGGGGGCAGCCACGGCATTGGGCGAAACCCGCCCTCACCGCATTCCCTCTTGGCTCCAAAATGGAACCGACGACATGAGCGACTATAGGCAGAATCCTCGCCTCCGGCAAACCAAATTCCGCCGGCAATCATCGCGAATGCGTCGCGCCAGACAAGGGCCGCCGGTGCCGCAATTGACATTTTCTTGGCCTTGTATCGGCTGACACCTTCACACGAAGCCAGCCAGGCAGCCCATTGCCGGCGAGCGCGATCCCTACAACGGCCCGACTCGGGCCGAACCGTCGCTGCCGTCATCGACCTGTTGGGATGCAGGCACCTCGGCATGCGGCACTTCCATCAAAGCCCTGAAGATCAAAGCGATTTCGGCAGGTAGCGCCACGTCACAAGACCGCAAACCGCCGCCAGCAGGCCGAGCGTGACGAACACCGAGCCCAGCCCGAAAAAGGCCAGCACCACCGAATAGACCAGCGGCGGCGTCAGTTCGGAAAAGTCGAGATAGGTCCGGTAGACCGCCGCCATCTGCGATCTTTCATAGGAGCGTACCGAGCGCATGAAGGCGGTCGAGCCGAGTGCGTCTAGCGCGATGGTGAAGAAGGCGCCGCCAAGCAGGAAGGCGCCGGCAAGCAGCGGCACGGTCTCACCGACAAAGCCTGCCGCCAGCAGCATGGCCGACATGGCGAAATAGGCAAACGTCATTGTCCTGCGGCCGCCGAAGCGCTTTCCTGCCTTGCCCCAGAAGATGGCCATGAACAGCAGCGCGTTGCCGGCCGAAACCAGCATGCCGCCGGCCAGCTTGCCTTCGCCGGTGATGACCATGAACAGTGGCCCATAGACGAAGAAGGTCGTCCAGAAACAGGAGCGGCCGAAAGCAATCAGCCAGGCCAGTCTGAGCCTGGGCTGCGCGACGAAGCGGCCGATATTGGCGAGCGGATTGACCGGGCGCGTCTTGCCCGGACGAATCGAAGGGTTGTCGCCGAGCCGGTAGGTCCAGAACAGCGCCAGCAAAGCCTGGGCGAAGATCGCCACGGCGCCATGCGCGGCATAGATGCCGAAGCGTGTGTAAAGGAAGATGCCGAGCGTCGGCCCGCCGGTCCAGGCCAGCATCGACCACGCCATGCGCAGCGATTCGGCCTGCATGAAATCCGTCTTACGGATGTGGTCCATGATGTAGAGGTTGAGCGTGATCGACAGCGCGCTGGCGCCCATCACACGGCACAGCATGCCGGCCAGTTGCCCGGCAAGCGTATGCGTGACGAAGAACAGCGAGCCGATGGCCAGCAGGCAGGCGCCTGCCGTGTAGACCCAGCGGCGGGCAAAGCGGCGGATCAGCATCGGCATGAACAGCGTCACCGACAGGCCGAGCATCGCCACGATGGTGTAGAGGATCGAGACGACCTGCTCATTGTGCAGGATCTCGTAGGCCTGGATCGGGATGACGCTCGAGACCGTGGCGCGGGAGAAGGATTCGACCGCATAGAGCGAGGCGAAGGTGCGCGCGTCCGCGGCCTTGAGGGCCGGAAGCCAGATCGGATGACGCACATGAGTGGACATTGCTCTCCCCGAGGCGGATTTGCCGGGTCGAATCTGCCGTGGCGATGCCGACGCCAATAAGAGGAAACCGACGCATCCCCGGCAAAAAGCGAAGTCGGCCAAAGGCTTTCCGCCACTGGCCTAAAGCGGCGCCTGATCCAGTCCGCGTTGTCAGGTGCCCGGCCTTCTTTTGCCCGGTGCAACCGTGATAGTCGTTTTGCGGGGCTGAATCAGAATGCGAGACCATGACCATCCAAACGCCGACCGCACCCGTCCAGGATCGACCAAAGCGCATCGTCGCTATCGACATCGTGCGCGGCATCGCGCTGATCGCCATGGCGAGCTACCATTTCACCTGGGATCTGGAGTTCTTCGGCTACACCGATCCCGGCCTGACCGCCTTTGGCTGGTGGAAAATCTACGCGCGCTGCATCGCCTCGACCTTCCTGTTCCTGGTCGGCGTCAGCCTGTATCTCGCCCATGGCCGACAAATCCGCTGGAACGGGTTTTGGAAGCGGTTCGCCATGGTCGCCGGAGCCGCGATCGCGATTTCTGTCGCCACCCGCATCGCCACGCCGGACGGCTTCATCTTCTTCGGCATCCTGCACGAGATCGCGCTCGCCAGCCTGCTCGGCCTGCTGTTTCTTCGCCTGCCGGCCTTGCTGACTCTGGTGGTTGCCGCGCTGGTCATCGCGGCGCCGGTCTATCTGCGCTTCGAGGCCTTCGATCATCCGTGGCTGTGGTGGGTCGGCCTGTCGGCGATCAATCCGCGTTCCAACGACTACGTTCCGCTGTTTCCGTGGTTCGGCGCCGTGCTTATAGGCATCGGCTTCACCAGGCTTGCCGCGGCCGCGGGTTTCTTGACGCGGCTGGCGGATCTGGCGCCCGGACGCTGGGCCAACCCGCTGGTCTTCATTGGCCGGCACAGCCTGGCCTTCTACCTCATCCACCAGCCATTGCTGATCGGCTGCGTGTGGCTGTTCTCGCAGATCATGCCGGCACCGGTTGAAACCCCGCAGGTGAATTTCCTGAAAACCTGCCAGCTGTCCTGCGAGCAGTCGCGCGACACCGAGTTCTGTTCGAGCTATTGTGTCTGCATGCTCGATACGCTCGAGGGCGAGGCTACGCTTGATAGGCTCTACAACAACGACCAGACCGCGGAATGGAAGGCGCATTTGTCCGACCTTGCCGGCATGTGCACCGCCAAAACCGACAGCAAATTGATGGAGGAAGGGGCCAAATGACCGAGAACCAGCCGAAGCCGGGGCTCATACCATGGCCGCCGCTGATCTACATCGCAGCCATCGCCATCAGCATCGCGCTGGGCCTGCTTTATCCCCTGCCCTGGATCGGCGATCTCCTCGGCGATATTCTTTTCGCCGCCGGCTGGGTGGCACTGTTCGGCGTCGCGGCACTCTGGTTCACCGCGATCCGCACCATGATCCGGGCCAAGACCACGCTCAACCCCAACGCGGTGCCCGATCACCTCGTCACGTCAGGCCCCTTCGGCATCACCCGCAATCCGATGTATCTGGCCAACACGCTGCTGTTGATCGGCGTCGCCTTTGTCTCGGGCATTGCGTGGTTCCTGCCGCTGGCGTTCATCGCGGCCTACGCCACGCAGAAGGTGGCGATCGAGCGCGAGGAAAAAGTGCTGGCGGCGAAGTTCGGCAAGAAATACCGCGACTACGCGAAACGCGTGCGGCGCTGGATTTGAAGACCGTTACGTATTGACGCCGAGTTCCACGAGCCGCTCGACGCAAGATTCCTCGGCCTGGTCGAGTTCGGCGAGCGTTTCCTCGAGGTCGCGGCGCTTCTGCCTGAGATCCTCGCGCTTTTCCTCGATGCGCTTGATCATCAGCTTGAGTTGACCGACCTCGCCGGGCGGCTCCTTGTACATCTGGATGATTTCGCGGATTTCGTTGATCGAAAAGCCAAGCCTCTTGCCGCGCATGATTTGCCGGATGAGGTGACGATCGGACGGGCGAAATAGCCGTGTGCGGCCACGCCGCACCGGCTGCACCAATCCTTCATCCTCATAGAAGCGCAGCGTCCGCGTCGATACGTCGAACTCGCGAGTCAACTCGGTGATCGAATAATATTCCCGCATTATCACTCCCACACGCCGGAATTCTGGCGATCGCCATCCGGCGTCGCCTCCGTCCCGAACCAAACCCATGCCATGCCGGAATCGACATGGCGCCCCGCGTCAGCCTCGCACGGCGTTTACGTAAAAGTCAATTGAGGGCGCACGTCAAGGCACGCCGAACCACCATGTGGCGATGCCCAGAAACGCAAAGAAGCCGACGACATCGGTAACCGTGGTGACGAAGACCGCGGAAGCAACCGCTGGATCGATCTTGAAACGGTCGAGCAGCAGCGGGATCAGGATGCCGGCCAAGGCGGCCACGAACATGTTGATGATCATCGCCGCCGCGATGATGCCGCCCAGATTGGGATCGCGGAACCAGGTTGCCGCAACGATACCGATCAGGACGGCGAAGATAATGCCGTTGATGAAGCCGACACCCATCTCGCGGCGAATGATGCGGCTGGCGTTGTAGATGTCGAGATCCCTGGTCGCCAGCGCCCGCACGGTGACGGTCATGGTCTGCGAGCCGGCATTGCCGCCCATGCCGGCGACGATCGGCATCAGCACCGCCAGCGCCACGATATGTTCGATCGTGCGGTCGAACAGGCTGATCACCGAGGCCGCCAGGAACGCCGTCAAAAGGTTGATCAGCAACCACGGAACGCGCGAGCGCGAGGTCGAAAAGATACTGTCGGAAAGCTCTTCGTCGCCGACGCCGCCCATGCGCATCAGATCTTCCTCGGCCTCCTGCTGGATGACGTCGACGACATCGTCGATGGTCAGCACGCCGACCAGCCGTTCGTTCTCGTCGACGACGGCGGCCGACAAAAGATCGTACTGCTCGAATTCCCGCGCCGCCTCTTCCTGGTCCATGGTGGCGGGAATGGCGTGCCGCGTCTCGTGCATCACCTCCTCGACCTTGACCGAGCGCTTGGTGCGCAGGATCTGGTCGAGGTCGATGGCGCCGAGCAGCTTGAAGCTCGGATCGATGACGAATATCTGGCTGAAGCGCTCGGGCAGGTTGTTGTCCTCGCGCATGTAGTCGATGGTCTGGCCGATCGTCCAGAACGGCGGCACCGCGACGAATTCCGTCTGCATGCGGCGGCCGGCCGTCTCCTCCGGGTAATCGAGCGAACGGCGCAGCCTGATCCGCTCGGTGAACGGCAGCTGCGACAGGATCTCGTCCTGGTCTTCCTGGTCGAGATCCTCGAGAATGTAGACCGCGTCGTCGGAATCGAGCTCCTGCACCGCCTGGGCAATCCGCGCATTGGGCAGATTGTCGACGATCTCCATGCGGATCGCCTCATCGACCTCGGTCAGCGCGGAGAAGTCGAAGTCGGCGCCCAACAGTTCAACCAGCGCGCGGCGCTGGTCGGGGTGCAGCGCCTCGAGCAGATCGCCGAGTTCCGATTGATGCAGATCGTCGACTTCACGCTTCAGCGTGAGCGTGTCGCGATCGGCGATCGCCGAACCAATTTGGGCAAGGAAGGACGAAAGGACGGCGCCGTCCTCGCCATAGATGTCGGCGTGGTGCTCCTCGGCGGCCCTGGCGCCGGTCGTCCGTTCGTCCTGGCCTTCCACCAGCGCCTCCCGCCATCGCAATCCTGGAAAAGGTGCAAATCAGGTCTAGAGCATCGAACCCAAAAGTGGAAACCGGTTTTGGGAAAATCCGGCGTTCTGACGGAGATGGACGTCGGCACGATTCGATTTGAGAACTTATCGCTCTAACGCTCGGAATATCAAACGAAATGGGTGCTTTCCCACCTCACCTGCTTCACCAGGAAAGGTATCGCGTATGCTCACCCTGACAATACCTATCCTGTCAAAAACCGGCCGGGTTCCGGTTCAGGACACGCGACAGCGCATGTCGCTGGGGAAAGAGCACCCCAGCGCGATTGGGTCAGAATTGTCCTGGTACAGGCTCCAAGGCGAACACTTGGATCCGCCTACCACAACCAGAGCAACCGGACGTCCTTGAAGATAAAGCCGGAGACAACGAAAAAGGCAATCGAAGCGAGGCGCGTCCGCGTCGTCGTCGCCGAACGCAATCCGCTCGTCATATCGGCGCTGCGTGAAATGCTGGACTGCGACGGGCGTTTCGAGCTTGTGGCCTCCGTGCAAAGCGGCAGGCATTTCCTGGACCTGGCGGCGGAGGCGGAGTTCGATGTCGCCGTCATCGGCTGGAAGCTCGCCGACATGGATGGCTCCGATGTCCTTGCCGAGGTCCAGAGCCGCAAGTTCGATGTGCGCATCACGGTCTTTTCCAATGACCACGACATCGGCATCCTGAAGCAATGCGTGCGGCTCGGCGCGCAGGGCTACTGCTTCCAGTTCGACGATCCGCCGATCATCTTCGACACGATCCTGGCCGTCGCGCACGGCCGAATCTGCATCCCCTATATCGACATCAACAAGGTCAACGACACGCCGCTATCGCAGCTCACCGTTCGTGAGCGCGAACTGCTGGCGGTGCTGTCCGACGGTTGGACCAATCTTCAGATCGCGACACGGACCGGTATCTCGGAAAATACCGTGAAGTACCACCTCAAGAATCTTTACGACAAGCTTGATGTCCGCAACCGGGCGATGGCCGTCGCGCTCTATTCGAGCGAGAGGCGCCGCAGTCCCAAGCAGCCTTTCGGGTAGGTCGAGCCCACCCACGCGCGGCGACAATTTACCCGGCAAGGTGTTGTTGCCGAGCGCCGCCGAAACGACACTCACTCCACAAATTCTGGCACTCGCCACGAATTCTGGCACTAGGAGGAGTTCGCGCATGGCTGGGTTCACCCATCTTTTCATTCCAGGACCCACCAACATCCCGGAGCAGGTCCGGCAAGCGATGAACCTCCCGATGGAGGATATGCGCGCCGCATCATTCCCTGATTTCACGTTGCCGCTGTTTGAAGACATCCGACGAGTCTTCAAGAACGAGACCGGCCGCGTCTTCATCTACCCGTCGTCCGGCACCGGCGCCTGGGAAGCGGCGATGACCAATGTTCTCAGCCCCGGCGACCGCGTGCTGATGTCGCGCTTCGGCCAGTTCTCGCATCTGTGGGTCGACATGGCCGAGCGCCTCGGTTTCGAGGTGGACGTGATCGACTGCGAATGGGGAACCGGCGTGCCGCTCGACCTCTATGCTGAAAAGCTGAAGGCGGACAAGGCGCATCGCATCAAAGCGGTCTTCTGCACGCAGAACGAGACCGCGACCGGCGTCACCAGCGACGTCGCCGGCTGCCGCGCCGTGCTCGACGCCGCTGATCACCCTGCCCTGCTCTTTGTCGACGGTGTGTCGTCGATCGGCTCGATCGATTTTCGGCAGGAGGAATGGGGCGTCGACTGCGCTGTCAGCGGTTCACAGAAAGGCTTCATGCTGCCGGCCGGCCTTGGCTTCCTCTCAGTCAGCAAGAAGGCGCTCGTCGCCTCGAGGACGGCTACCCACCGGCATTGCTTCTTCTCCTTCGAGGACATGATCCGCGCCAACGACGCCGGCTATTTCCCTTACACGCCGGCGACACAATTGCTGCGCGGCCTGCGCGCCTCGCTCGATCTGATCGCCGACGAAGGGCTCGACAACATCTTCGTCCGTCACCATCGCCTCGCCGAAGGCGTGCGCAAGGCGGTCGACGCCTGGGGCCTGAAGCTTTGCGCGAAGGCGCCGAAATGGCACTCCAACACCGTCAGCGCCATCCTCGTGCCGGAAGGCATCGACAGCGCCGACGTCGTCAAGCGCGCCTCCCAGACTTACCGGACGTCGCTCGGCGGCGGGCTCAACAAGGTGTTCGGCAAGGTCTTCCGTATCGGCCATCTCGGTTGGCTGAACGAAGTCATGGTGCTCGCCTCGCTGTCAGCGGCGGAAATGGCGCTCCTCGATTGCGGCGTGCAGCTGGCGCCGGGCTCCGGCGTCGGCGCCGCCATCCAGCATTTTCGCGCTTCGGCCGCAGTGCCTGTCGCCGAAGCCGCGTGAGGGGGAGCCGACCATGAGCCACACCATCAACCATCTGAAGAAACTGAGACTGCAACGCAGCGAACTCGCGGTTCCCGGCTCAAGCCCGGAGATGATCGACAAGGCGGCGAACAGCGCCGCCGACTTCGTCTTCCTCGACATCGAGGACGCGGTGGCTCCGCCGGACAAGGAACGCGCCCGCAAGAACATCATTCAGGCGCTCAACGACATCGACTGGCGCGCCAAGGGCAAGACCGTTTCGGTGCGCATCAACGGCCTCGACACACACTACATGTACCGCGACGTGGTCGACGTGATGGAACAGGCCGGCGACCGGCTGGACACCATCCTGGTGCCGAAAGTCGGTGTGCCGGCCGACCTCTACATGGTCGAGGCCATGGTCAACCAGATCGAGATGGCCAAGGGTTTCAAAACACACGTCGGACTGGAAGCGCTCATCGAGACGGCACTCGGCATGGCCAATGTCGAGGCGATCGCGGCGACACCAGGCCGCTTGGAGGCAATGCATTTCGGCGTCGCCGACTATGCCGCGAGCTGCAAGGCGCGCACCGTCAACATCGGCGGCCTCAACCCGGACTATCCCGGCGACCAGTGGCATTTCGCTTTGTCGCGAATGACCGTTGCCTGCAGGGCCTACGGCCTGCGCGCCATCGACGGACCATTCGGCGATTTCTCCGATCCGGAAGGTTACATCGCCGGGGCAAAGCGCGCGGCTGCCCTCGGCATTGAAGGCAAATGGGCCATCCACCCCTCGCAGATCGAACTTGCCAACAGCGTCTTCTCGCCGCCGGAAAAGGAGGTCACGCGCGCCAGGCGCATCCTCGAAGTGCTGAAGGAGGCCGAGGCGCTGGGCAAGGGAGCGGCCGCGCTCGACGGCAAGATGATCGATGCCGCGTCGGAGCGCATGGCGAGGAACGTATTGGTGGTCAACGAAGCAATCGAACGCGCTGGCCAATCACGCGTCGCCACGCATTGACTGCTTAGGGAGGACAAGATGGACATTCACGAGTATCAGGCCAAGGAACTGCTCGCCCGTCACGGGGTTCACGTCCCGCGCGGCGGCCTCGCCTACAGCCCCGAGCAGGCGACTTACAGGGCGCGCGAGATCGGCGGCGGCAAATGGGTGCTGAAGGCGCAGGTCCATTCCGGTGCCCGCGGCAAGGCCGGCGGCATCAAGCTCTGCGCCAATGACGAGGAAATCTCGGACGCGGCCGAAGCCATGCTCGGCCGCAAGCTGGTGACCCAGCAGACCGGCCCGCGCGGCAAGCTGATTTCGCGGCTCTATCTCGAGGAGGCCGTCGACATCGCGCAGGAACTGTATGTCGGCTTCGTTCTCGACCGAAAAGAGGAGCGCGTCATGATCGTGGCGTCGGCCGCCGGCGGCATGGAGATCGAGGATATCGTCGAGAGGGCGCCGGATTCCATCATCCGGACCACGGTCGATCCCGGCGTTGGCATGCAGCGCTTCCAGGCGCGCGAGATCGCCTTCGGGCTTGGCCTGGATCAGAGCCTGATCGGCAAGGCGACCGAAACCATCTTCAGCTGCTACCAGGTGTTCCGCGACTACGACGCCTCGATGCTGGAGATCAATCCGCTGGTGGTCACCCGCGACGGCAACCTCGTCGCGCTCGACGCCAAGATGTCGTTCGACGAGAACGCGTTGTACCGGCGGCCGGAAATCTCCGAGCTGCGCGACAAGAGCCAGGAAGACCCTCGCGAAACCTTCGCCAGCGACCGCGGCCTCTCCTATGTCGGCCTCGATGGCAATATCGGCTGCATCATCAACGGCGCCGGCCTCGCCATGGCAACGATGGACATGATCAAGATCGCCGGCGGCGAGCCGGCGAACTTCCTGGACATCGGCGGCGGCGCCTCGCCGGAGCGGGTCGCGAAATCGTTCCGTGCCGTGCTTGGTGACAAGAATGTCGAGACCATCCTGGTCAACATCTTCGCCGGCATCAACCGCTGCGACTGGGTCGCCGAGGGCGTCGTCAAGGCGA